>NZ_JBSGZO010000839.1:0-1898 GCF_053611045.1 Streptomyces sp. NPDC054841
CCTGGTCACCGCCTCCACCGCCGATGCCGGCGTCGCCCGCGGGCGGCTGCTCGGCGGGCGGAGCCTGCTCGGCCGGGGGCGCCTGGTCCGCCTGCCCGCCGACGCGCTCGATGCGTGCCTTGCGGATGAGGTTCTTGCCGGGTTCGCGGACCTGCTCGAACGCGGCGTTGTTCAGGAGGGCGCAGCTGCCGGAGGTCGACGTGACCTCGACGGTGGTCGACTTGTTGTTGTCGAGGTTGGTGACCTTCAGCTTGGTGCCGATGGGGAACTGGTTGCTGGATGCGGCGGGGGCGCCGCCTTCGCCGGAGAGGGTCACGGTCGAGCCGGCGCAGACGACCTCGCCGGCGGCACCGCCCTGGTCACCGCCTGCACCGCCGTTGCCGGCGTCGCCCGCGGGCGGCTGCTCGGCCGGGGGCTGGGCCGGAGCCGCTGCCTGGTCTTCTCCTCCCCCGGAGCCCTTCTCGCAGCCCGACGCCTCCTGCTGGACCTTGATCTGCGCGATCACTGCCTCGCGGTTGGCGATCCGAGCGGCCGACTGGGCGTCCGGATTGGCCCGTTGACCGGCGATGAAGTTCTCGTTGTTGCGAATCGCCTGGGCGAGTCCGTCACAGGCCACCGAGGCCTGGCTTGTCCCGGTCATGACAACCGCAGTGCCACCGACCAGCGCCGCTGCGCCGACGAGCAGAGCGATTTTCTTCTTGCCGCTGAGGGTCTTCTTGCGCGACACGTGAGAGCTCCTGTCCCCGGCCGTGAACGGCGGCCGGATCGGTTCCGTGTGCCGTTACGTACGAGTAGGCCGACGGCTCTGCTCAACTGCCACAGGGGTGACTTCCTTAACTGCGGCTTAAGTTTTCGCAGGTGGGCGGGGAGCTGGGCGTTTGCGGCAGCCGGTCCGACCGGGGGGAGCGGATTCAGCGGCCCAGCGCGTCCCGAACCGCCTCCTCCGTGCGCCCCACCACCGCCGTACCGTCCTCCGCCGTGATGATCGGACGCTGGATCAGCTTCGGGTGCTCCGCGAGCGCCGCGATCCAGCGGTCGCGCGAGGCCTGCTCGCGTGGCCAGTCCTTCACGCCCAGTTCCTTGGCCACCGCCTCCTGGGTCCGCGTGATGTCCCACGGTTCGAGGCCGAGTCGCCCGAGCACCTCGCGGATCTCGTCCTGTGACGGCACGTCCTCCAGGTAACGGCGCACGGTGTACGAGGCGCCTTCCTCGTCGAGCAGATGCAGTGCGCTGCGGCACTTCGAGCATGCGGGATTGATCCAGATCTCCATTCCGACACCGTACTCCCCAGGCGCCTCTCGAACACCCTGAACACCTGCTGGCCAGCAGCGATTGTCAGTGGTGGGCAGTAAAATCGAACTAGTTCGTGAGGGTCCAACCACCGCGCCAGGAGGTCGCCGATGGCCGTTGCCGCAGTCACGACGAAGACGGGGCCGAAGACGGAAACGAAGACGAAGACGGGGTCGAGGACGAAGAGGGGGCCGAGGACGATGCACGGGTCGACGCCGACGAAACTGACGAAGCAGCCACTGCCCGCGGGTCTGCCCCGGGACTGGTACGAAACCCACAACCGCCGGCTCAAGGCCATGCGCCTGGCCATCGCCCTGCTCGACACGGGCATCTACCACCCTGCGAACGCGAGCAATCGCCGGATACGCACCACGGCCGAGTGCATCGGCATCCGCCCGCCGTCCGACACGACGTGCCACATGGTGCGCGAGCTGATCCACTACGCCGACTGAGGCGACGCCTGACATCTGATGCCTGATCCCCGATGCCTGATGTCCGACGCGCCGCGTCCGGTGCAGGAGAGACCCGGACGGGTCAGAACAGGTCCGGACAGGTCGGGGGTCAGGTCCGAGTAGGGCGGGGCAAGTCCGAGTAGGGCGGAGCAGGTC
>NZ_JBSGZO010000840.1:0-1884 GCF_053611045.1 Streptomyces sp. NPDC054841
GCCATCGCGCAGGCCCTCGTCGACAGCAGCGCGTTCACCGTGGTCGGCGGCGGCGACTCCGCCGCGGCCGTGCGCACGCTCGGTTTCGACGAGAACGCATTCGGCCACATTTCGACCGGCGGCGGCGCGAGCCTCGAGTACCTCGAGGGCAAGACGCTTCCCGGCCTCGCCGCACTGGAGGACTGACTTTTCATGAGTACGCGTACCCCGCTCATGGCGGGCAACTGGAAGATGAACCTCAACCACCTCGAGGCCATCGCCCACGTCCAGAAGCTCGCGTTCGCCCTGACGGGCAAGGACTACGACGCCGTCGAGGTCGCCGTCCTGCCTCCGTTCACCGACCTGCGCTCCGTGCAGACCCTGGTGGACGGGGACAAGCTCAAGATCAAGTACGGCGCCCAGGACATCTCGGCGCACGACTCCGGTGCGTACACCGGTGAGATCTCGGGCCCCATGCTCGCCAAGCTGAAGTGCACCTACGTCGCGGTCGGTCACTCCGAGCGACGCCAGTACCACGCCGAGTCCGACGAGCTGTGCAACGCCAAGGTGAAGGCCGCCTTCAAGCACGGCCTGACCCCGATCCTCTGCGTCGGCGAGGGCCTGGACGTCCGCAAGGCCGGCCAGCAGGTCCCGTACACGCTGAACCAGATCGACGGCGGGCTGAAGGACATCCCGGCCGACCAGGCTGAGTCCATCGTGATCGCGTACGAGCCGGTCTGGGCCATCGGCACAGGCGAGGTCGCCACCCCCGAGGACGCCCAGGAGGTCTGCGGGGCGATCCGCGGCCGGCTCGCCGAGCTGTACTCGCAGGAACTGGCCGACAAGGTCCGGATCCAGTACGGCGGCTCGGTGAAGGCCGGGAACGTCGCGGCGATCATGGCGCAGCCCGATGTGGACGGCGCGCTGGTCGGTGGGGCCGCGCTGGACTCGGACGAGTTCGTCAAGATCGTCCGGTTCCGCGACCAGTGAGTAGGCCGTAGAGGCGATCCGTCGTACCCTTGCGGGGGCCGAGGCTTTCGGGCCCGGCCCCCGTCTCCTTGAGCAGCTGTTCAGTTTGATCAGCTGTTCAGTCTCATCCCGTCCGAGGAAGTTGGTCCAGCCGTGATTATGGGGTTTTCGATCGCCCTGATCGTCTTCAGCCTGCTGCTGATGATGCTGGTGCTGATGCACAAGGGGAAGGGCGGCGGCCTCTCCGACATGTTCGGTGGCGGCATGCAGTCGTCCGTCGGCGGCTCCTCGGTCGCCGAGCGCAACCTCGACCGCATCACCATCGTGATCGGTCTGCTGTGGTTCGCGTGCATTGTCGTACTTGGTCTGCTGATGAAGCTGGGAAGCTGACCCACCGAAGGCGTCCCAGGGGTGGGGGTGTAACTCCAATCACTGGACGCGCGTTGGGCCTTACGTAGACTGGGGCATCTTCGAGCACCATCACGCAGGGAGTTACGACCGTGGCAAGTGGCAACGCGATCCGGGGAAGCCGGGTCGGAGCGGGGCCGATGGGGGAGGCCGAGCGGGGCGAGTCCGCACCGCGTCTCCGCATCTCCTTCTGGTGCTCGAACGGGCACGAGACGCAGCCGAGCTTCGCCAGTGACGCACAGGTTCCGGAGCACTGGGACTGCCCGCGGTGCGGGTTCCCGGCCGGTCAGGACCGGGAGAATCCGCCGGACCCGCCGCGCACCGAGCCGTACAAGACGCATCTGGCGTACGTACGCGAGCGGCGCAGCGACGCGGACGGGGAGGCGATCCTCGCCGAGGCGCTCGCCAAGCTCCGGGGCGAGATCTGAGCGGCTGACGCTCAGTAGCCGACAACGGGCCCGGCCCACGCAGGAATCGCCCGATTCCCGCGTGGGCCGGGCCCGATGCGATGTCGGTGGTGTCCTCTAC
>NZ_JBSGZO010000841.1:0-1882 GCF_053611045.1 Streptomyces sp. NPDC054841
CGCCGGGGCGGCGAGGCCCCCGGCGTGCGGCCGGCAGGAGCGACCGCGATCACCGTGCCGACGACGGGAGTTCGCTCACCCGCGTCGGTCCGCCGTGCTCAGAGTGCTCCGGTCGCGCCACCCGAGATCGGACACAGCTTTGCGTCCTTGAGTTCCGCCGCGGTGAGGGGGATCTCGTCCCACGTCAGCCCGTCAGATCCGTCGCTCACGGACGGGCGCTTCGTCTTCGCCCCGCGTCTTGCCTTGGCCGCCAGCAGACCGGCCAGCTCGCCGAGCTTCCCCATGCTGTCCACCGGCAAATCAGTCGAGGCCCTCCAGGAGCAGCGGGCCGATCTGTCGGGCGCGGAAGATGACCGATTTCACCATGACTCAGAGGGAC
The DNA here is from genome assembly GCF_053611045.1 of Streptomyces sp. NPDC054841. NCBI lineage: Bacteria > Bacillati > Actinomycetota > Actinomycetes > Kitasatosporales > Streptomycetaceae > Streptomyces > Streptomyces sp. NPDC054841. Next base: position 380 of record NZ_JBSGZO010000841.1, read on the forward strand.
TTCTCCCACCGGTGCCCGGGTCTCCTGCTGCGTCCCGGCTGCGCTCCTGGTCGGGTGGGCTCTTCATCCGGTCCCGGAGCCAAGAACGATTGTCAGTGGTGGGTGAGACGGTAGGAGCATCGAGTCGGAACGAGGGGGAGCTGTCTTGTCCGGAAACCAGAACTACATCAATCACGTTGCTCTTGTGCTGGATGCCAGTTCGTCCATGTCGCACCTGAGCCGCAAGGTCGTCGAAGTCGCCGACCAGCAGATTGCCTATCTTGCCCGCCGATCGAGGGAACTGGACCAGGAAACCCGCGTCACGGTGTACGTCTTCGCAGACAAGGTGGAGTGCGTCATCTACGACAAGGACGTGCTGCGGATGCCGTCGCTGAAGCAGCTGTATCGGGTCGGTGGAATGACGGCTCTGCTAGCGGCCGCACTGAAGTCACAGCGGGAGCTGGCACAGACAGCTCAACTGTACGGCGACCACAGCTTCCTGACGTTCGTACTGACCGACGGGCAGGAGAACGCAAGTCATCGTTGCCCGGATGCCCCTGCCAGGAATCCGCGTGAACTGGTCGAGGCCGTGGCCGAGATGATCGAGACCCAGGACGACAACTGGACACTGGCCGTCCTTGTGCCCGACCAAATGGGCAAGCGCGAAGCCATGCAGTGCGGATTCCCGAAGGACAACATAGCCATCTGGGACGCCACGAGCACACAGGGTCTGGAAGAGGCCGGGCAGGTCATCCGGCAGGCCACCGAGAACTTCATGGTGGGCCGCACCCAGGGCATCCGCGGATCGCGGGCAGTGTTCTCCACCGGTGCGGAAGCAGTCAACAAGGACACGATCAAAGCGGCCGGCCTCACCCCGGTGAATCCGTCGAATTACCAGCTGATCCCGGTGGCTCGCGACGCGGCGATCCGGGACTGGATCATCGAATGCGGGCACACCTACCGCACCGGTGGTGCGTTCTACCAGCTGAGCAAGTCGGAGAAGATCCAAGCGCAGAAGCAGATCGCGGTGCTGGAGAAAAAGACGGACCGCGTGTACACCGGGCCCGAAGCCCGAGCCCTGCTCGGTTTGCCGAACGTGGAAGCTCGCGTCAAGCCGGACCACAACGACGACTTCACGATCTTCGTACAGAGCACCAGCGTGAACCGGAAGCTCGTACCGAACACACGACTGCTGCTCATGCTCTGACGCCTTAAGAAGCCCGTCGGGCCTTGGAGGCTTCGCCTCCCCGCACCCCACCAGCAACAGAGACGGCGGCTGCGGGCGCGGCGTAAAAGTACATGTTGCCGGAGGTGAGGCGGGAGGAGAGTGACCCGGCCAACCCCACCGGCCCTGGCGATGGACCAGGAAGTCGGTGGCGGTCTGCCAGTGGCCGGGCGAAGCGATGATGACCGCTATGGGGGACGGCTGCTACTGGCGAGAGCGCAAGGCAGGTTCAGGGCTGAATGGTCACTCTGGCCAGATAACCCGCGGGCCCCGGCGGTCCCCTTCGCGAGGGGGACCGC
>NZ_JBSGZO010000842.1:0-1879 GCF_053611045.1 Streptomyces sp. NPDC054841
GCCTCCCCCACCGACCTCCGCTCGGCCGGAAGCGATCTGCGCCTCTCCCGACTGCCGCCGGCCGAACGGCCCGCCGGCCCCTGGCGGGCGGACCGTGCCATGTTCCAGGCGGGCAGTGCGGCGCGCCGCCTCCTCGACCAGCTGGCGCATCGTGCGGACGCGCTGTCTCCCGGAGGCCCGGTGCGGCCGGACACGGCGCGGCCCGGCGGCGGGGACGATGCGCAGGACGCCGCTTCCGCGTCGCTCCTGAGCAGAATCTCGGCCCTGTGCACCCGTATCGCGGGCGCCCTGCGCACCGGCACGCCGCCCCCGGCGCCCGGGACGCTCGAAGAGGCGATACGGGGCTTCCAGCAGCTGCGCGTCCGGCAGGCCACCGGGCCGCCCGACGCCGTGCCGGCGGTGCCGGTGCTGCGGCGGCAGGCGGCGGTGCTGGCCATGGCGGAGTCGGCGCGGATCCTGGAGACCTCGGTACGGGTCGGCATGGACGGGCGGCGTACGGCGCCGATTCCGCCGCAGGAGCTGTTCTGGTACGCCGACGCGAGCAACGTGCGGCTGTGGACGGCGCGGCTCTTCGGGAACCTGACCCTGCGGTCGGTGCAGTTCCAGAACGCCACGCGGACCGCGCTGGGTCTGGGGGCCGCCCGGCTGGTGGCGGGATCGCTGGATCTGACGCACGGCTTCTGGGTGCTGCTCGCCGTCCTGACCCTGAGCCGGACCACGTTCGGGGCGACCTGGACGGCCGTGCGCAAGGCGGTGGCCGGGAACCTCCTGGGCGCGGTGGCGGCAGGCGCGCTGATCGAGTGGATCGGCGGGAAGACCGAGGCGTACGCGTTCGTCCTCGCGCCCGGAATGCTCGTCGCCTTCTCGCTCGGGCCGCTGCTCGGGATCGCGTGGGCGCAGGCGCTGTTCACGCTCGTCGTGGCGTCCGCCTTCGGCCAGCTCGCCCCCGCGTCCTGGCAGTTGGCCGGGGCACGCATCATCGACGTCGTGACGGGCAGCGCGATCGGGCTGCTCTGCGGGCTGCTCGCCTGGCCGGCCGGTGCCCGGCGCGAGGTGCGCAGAACCATGGCGGCCCTGCTCCGCTGCTGCGGCCCGCTGATCACGGGGACGGTCCGCGTCCTGCTGACCACCCCGCCGGGTGCCGGGCCGCAGTCGCCGTCCACGTGGTCCGCCCTGCACCACCTGCGGCTCGCGGAGGCCGCGTACGACCAGTACCGGAGCGAACCGGGCGGCGACAGTGCCGCCGCCGTCGCGGACTGGCACGCCGTGATCATCACCGCGAACCAGGTCCTCCTCGGCGCCTACTGGCTTCCCCGGGTCGATCCTCCCGCGGTCCCGGTCCCGCCGGACGCCGCCGACTGGGCCCGTACGACCGCGGACCGGCTGGCGCGGACCACGGACCGGGTCGCGGCCCTGTGCGCCGGGGGCGCTTCGGAGCCGCCGCGGCCGCCGGATCCGCCTCTTCCGGTGCCCGACGGCCCGCCCCTGCCCATGCTGATCGACCTCGAGTACTGGCTGCGCAGCCTCACCGCCCAGCTCGCCCGGATCGAGAACTCGGTCCACGACACGGCACACTCCGTGACCGGTCCCGCGCGTCAGGGCTCTTAGGGTGCGCCTTGTGCGACGCCCTCGAAGATGTCGGGCCCGGGCCGGGCCGTGAACAGCCCGGGCCCCGGTGCCGGGGGCTCAGCCGTGGACACGGCCGCGGCAGCGGGCGCGGTCCCGGCCCCGGGCGCGGGCGCGCCGGAGAGCCCCGGGGCCGCCACCACGATCGTGCCCGCCCGGCCTCGGCCCGCGACGTGCCCGTCGTCCGTGAGACGCTGGTAAGCCTCGGTGACGACGCCGCGGGAGATCCGCAGATCCGCCGCCAGGACACGCG
>NZ_JBSGZO010000843.1:0-1878 GCF_053611045.1 Streptomyces sp. NPDC054841
GGTACGTCGAGCGCCGTACGCAGCGCACGCAGGGCGGCGGCGAGCGGAGCCTCGACTGCGCAGGTCACGTGCAGATGGCGGCGGGGCATGTGCCGAGCGTATGGCGGGCGGAACGGGGCGGCGACCCGGGCCGGGCGGGCCCCTGCGCCCGCAACCCCGGGGCGGCCGGGCCCCCGCCCGCGCACCCCCGGGCCCGGCGACCCGGTGGACAGCGGCGGGGCGGGGCCGTCGGCCCGACTACCCTGGCGCGGGGGCCGCACCCCCTGTTCCGTACGTACGTAGAGGAGAACCGCCGTGCTCGTGCTGTTGCCGCCGTCGGAAGGTAAAGCCGCTTCCGGACGCGGGGCGCCGCTCAAGCCGGAGTCGCTCTCGCTTCCCGGGCTGGCCGGGGCGCGGGCAGCGGTGCTCGACGAACTCGTCGAGCTGTGCCTGGGGGACGAGGAGAAGGCCCGTGAGGTGCTCGGGCTGAGCGAGGGGCTCAGCGGCGAGCTCGCGAAGAACGCGGAGCTGCGGACCGCCGGGGCGCGTCCGGCCGGGGAGATCTACACCGGGGTCCTGTACGACGCGCTGGGGCTGGCCACGCTCGACGCGGCGGCCCGCAAGCGGGCGCGGCGGTCGCTGCTGGTCTTCTCCGGACTGTGGGGCGCGGTCCGCGTCGACGACCGGATCCCGTCGTACCGCTGCTCGATGGGTGTGAAGCTGCCGGGGCTCGGGGCGCTCGGCGCGTACTGGCGCACGCCGATGGCGTCGGCGCTGCCCGAGGCGGCCGGGGACGGGCTCGTCCTGGACCTCCGGTCCTCGGCGTACGCGTCGGCATGGCGCCCGAAGGGCGAGGTAGCGGACCGCACGGCGACCGTGCGGGTGCTCCACTCGCAGATCGTCAACGGCGTCGAGAAGCGTTCGGTCGTCTCCCACTTCAACAAGGCGACGAAGGGCCGGATGGTCCGCAGCCTGCTGGAGGCGGGGGCGGCGCCGAAGGGGCCGGGTGAGCTGGTGGAGGCGCTGCGGGACCTCGGATACACGGTGGAGGCGCAGGCTCCGGCGAGGGCCGGGAAGGCGTGGTCGCTCGACGTGGTGGTGACCGAGATCCACTGAGCGCGACCAGGACTCACCGAGCAGCGTTGCACAGGGTGCAACGCTCGTTGCGCAGGGCGATTGGCTTGGGCAGGATGACGGCATGCCCTCCGTGCTCGACCTCGCCCCCGTCGTCCCCGTCGTCGTCCTCGACGACGCCACCGACGCCGTACCGCTCGCGCGGGCCCTCGTCGCGGGCGGCCTGCCGGCGATCGAGGTGACCCTGCGCACGCCTGCCGCGCTCGACGCGATCCGCGCGATCGCGGACGCGGTACCGGACGCGGTGGTCGGCGCGGGCACTGTCATCTCGCGGCGGGGCGTGACCGACGCGGTGGCCGCGGGGGCGCGCTTTCTCGTCAGCCCCGGCTGGACCGATGCGCTGCTGGACGCGATGAAGTCGTCCGGCCTGCCGTTCCTGCCGGGGGTGTCGACGACGTCGGAGGTCGTGGCGCTGCTGGAGCGCGGAGTGCACGAGATGAAGTTCTTCCCCGCGGAGGCGGCGGGCGGCATCGCCTACCTCAAGTCCCTTGCGGGGCCACTGCCCCGGGCCCGCTTCTGCCCGACCGGCGGTGTCTCGCTCGCGTCGGCGCCGGCGTATCTGGCGCTGCCGAACGTGGGGTGTGTGGGCGGCACGTGGATGCTGCCGGGGGACGCGGTCGCGGCGCGGGACTGGTCGCGTGTGGAGGCCCTCGCCCGCGAGGCGTCGTCCTTGCGCTCCTGATCCCCCACTGGGGCTGAGCCCCAGCCCCCTCCGGGCGAAGGCGGTGCGTTTTCCCCACCCCGCCCCTTCCCGAAACTGGGGGC
>NZ_JBSGZO010000844.1:0-1872 GCF_053611045.1 Streptomyces sp. NPDC054841
CGCCGGGGACGGTGCTTGCGGTGCCGCTCCTCAGGCCTGGGGCGGGTAGGGCCCGGCGGCTGCCGCGTACATCTGTTCCGCGCGAGGGTCCTGCTGCCAGGTGGCGGGGGTGCCGAGGGCGGTGGGGGCATCGGCCAGCCCTGCCCCCATCCGGGCCGGGTCCGCGCCGGGGACGGGCCGGCAGGCGGTGCGCAGCAGGGCGTGGAGGTGGTCGGCGCGGGCCGGGGTGCGGGGGATGGCCTGGGTGCGCAGGTGGTCGTGGTGGGCCAGCAGCAGGGCGGCGAGGCCGGTGACGTGGGCGGCGGCGATCGCGGTGCCGTCGGCCGGGGTGTAGCTGTCACCGAGGGCGGTGGTGATCACCGCGGCACCCGGCGCGACCAGATCCACGCCCGGCCCGGCCGGCGTGAACGGTGCGGCGTAGGGGCCCGGCCACGGTGGTTGTGCCAGGGCGTGGGGGCTGGTGGCCGGGTAGGTGCCGGTGTGGGCGATCGCCCCCACCGCGAGGACGCCCGGCAGGGCGGCGACGTGCGCGACAGGCCCTGCAGTGTCGCCGGCCGGGGCGATGACAGCCATCCCTGCGGCGCGCGCGTCCAGCAGCTTCCATGCCACCAGCTGGGACGGAGCCATATAGGCGAGGTTGATCTGGGCGATGTCGATGTCGTGGGTGATGCAGTAGTCGATGGCGCGGAGCAGGTCGCTGACCCGTCCACCGGGGAACAGCTTCAGTGCGTGGAGTTCGGCCTCCGCGGCGATTCCGGTGACGCCGGTGCGGTTGTCGGCCGCGGCGATGATCCCGGCGCACCAGGTGCCGTGACCACAGGCGTCCACCTGCCACGCACTGTCACCGGAGCCGGCGGCGGTGAAGTCGTACCCGGCCCGCACCGCCTCCTTGAGATCGGGGTGGGCGGCATTCACTCCGGAGTCGAGGAGGGCGATTCTGATGCCGTGGCCGCGGTAGGTGGGCGGGATCTGGTGCAGCCGCATCGCCTGCGTCCCCCAGCCGGTCACCGCCCGGCCCGGGAACCCCTCGAACGTGTCCTCCAGAGCCCGCACCTCCACGACACGCTCCCCGTTGTCGGCGAGGAGGGGGAGGTCGATCCGCTGCGGCCAGTAGCCGCTCACCGGGCGGACGTACAACGCCTGGAGAGTGGCCGGGGTGTCCGCGGCCAGTTGCAGGTTCACCCGCCCGTCCCGGCCGGTCATCCCGTGCGCGGTGGCGGCGGTGCCGATCGCCCACACGTGCGCGCTCGGCAGCACATCGCCGTCCCGCCCCTTGACCAGCACGCTGATGTGCTCGGGCTCCTCCAATGTGACGGCGAGCGCCGGGTCCGCGGCGGTCACGCCGCCACCGGTCAGGCCGCCGATCGCCGGGATGGGGGTGTAGGACAGCGGCTGGTCGATCTCGACGACGACCTGCGGGTTCGCGGCCAGTGCACGGGCCCGTTCCTCGGGCATGGCGACCACGGCGACCGGCGGGCAAGCAGGGTGCGGCTCCGCGATCGCCCCGAGTCCCCGGGAGCGCGACGGACGCACCTGCGCCACCGGCTCCACGTCAGGGTCTTCCTCCAGTAGAGCGAACAGCGCGGCCGCTTCGATCGGCGGCACCCCGCCCGCCAGCCGGCCCACCGGACGGGGCGCCACCAGATACCGGCCCCATCCCGCCCGCATGCCCCGTCCCTGGACTCGACCCGGTTCCCGTTCCTCCCGCCTGGCGCTCTGCCCGGCCGGCTCACCCGGCCCGTTCGCGGCCTCGCCGGGCTGCTTCCCCGCCGCGTTCTGCGCGCCCTGCGACTTCCCGCCCTTGCTGCCGTTGCCCGGCTTCATGCCGCCGCCCTGCTCACTCATCACCCAAACCGCCGTCTCGAAGGTCTT
>NZ_JBSGZO010000845.1:0-1864 GCF_053611045.1 Streptomyces sp. NPDC054841
AGCGAACCCACGCGCCCGCACTCAAACCCCGACCGACCAAAAAACGGACCGGCAACCCACCCAGCGAACCCACGCGCCCGCACTCAAACCCCGACCGACCAAAAAACGGACCGGCAACCCACCCAGCGAACCCACGCGCCCGCACTCAAACCCCGACGGGCCGAGACGCGGCGCGTCCCCTTACGCCTGCGGCGCGTCCGGGAGGAAGCGCAGGGCCCATTCCGCCCGGGAGGCGACTGCCGGGTCGTCGTCCTTGGTCAGGGGCTCCAGGAGTGTGCGGGCCGTCCGCGGGTCCGACTGGACCACGCCGACGATCTCCGTCGCCAGTCCGTCCTGATCGTCACCGAGGTCGACGGCCGAGGCACGCAGCAGCACCGGCAGTACGTCGGTGCCGCCGATCGCCGCGATCACCCCGCCGAGCATCTCGCGGGCGTAGAAGTTCCGTTCACCGATGAAGCGGCCGAGCTCGGTCTCCAGGCGCGGGAGCAGACCGCGGTCGCCGGACGCCGCGATCGCGTCGGCGAGGTCGATCGTCTCGTCGATATCGGCATCGAGGTCGTCGAGGAGCGCGATCAGACGGGTCGTGGGGTCGGTCATCAGAGCTCGGTCACCTTTCCTGCCGCGACCTCGATGCGGCGGGTCGTACGGACCGCGTCGAGCATCCGCCGGTCGTGCGTGACCAGGAGCAGCGTGCCGCTGTACGAGTCGAGCGCGGACTCCAGCTGTTCGATGGCCGGCAGGTCGAGGTGGTTCGTCGGCTCGTCGAGGACGAGGAGGTTGACGCCGCGGCCCTGGAGCAGGGCCAGCGCGGCGCGGGTCCGCTCGCCCGGTGAGAGGGTGGCGGCGGGGCGCAGTACGTGGTCGGCCTTGAGGCCGAACTTGGCGAGGAGGGTGCGGACCTCGGCCGGTTCGGTTTCGGGGACGGCCGCGCAGAACGCGTCCAGCAGCGAGTCGGTGCCGTGGAAGAGCCCCCGGGCCTGGTCGACCTCGCCGACGACGACGCCCGAGCCGAGCACCGCATGGCCCTCGTCCAGCGGGAGGCGGCCGAGGAGAGCGGCGAGCAGCGTGGACTTGCCGGAGCCGTTGGCGCCGGTGATGGCGACGCGGTCGGCCCAGTCGATCTGGAGCGACACCGGCCCGAAGCGGAAGTCTCCCCGCCGCACCTCGGCGTCCCGGAGGGTCGCCACGACCGAACCGGAGCGGGGCGCGGAGGCGATCTCCATCCGCAGCTCCCACTCCTTGCGGGGCTCCTCGACGGCATCGAGCCGTTCGATCATCCGCTGGGTCTGGCGGGCCTTCGCGGCCTGCTTCTCGCTCGCCTCGCTGCGGAACTTGCGGCCGGCCTTGTCGTTGTCGGTGGCCTTGCGGCGAGCGTTCTTGACGCCTTTGTCCATCCAGGCGCGCTGCATCTGGGCCCGGCCCTCCAGCGCCGACCTCTTGTCGGCGTACTCCTCGTACTCCTCGCGCGCGTGCCGCCGGGCGGTCGCCCGCTCCTCCAGATAGGCCTCGTAGCCGCCGCCGTAAAGGGTGATCTGCTGCTGGGCGAGGTCGAGTTCGAGGACCTTGGTGACGGTACGGGTGAGGAACTCGCGGTCGTGGCTGACGACGACCGTGCCTGCGCGCAGCCCCTGGACGAAGGTCTCCAGCCGCTCCAGGCCGTCCAGGTCGAGATCGTTGGTCGGCTCGTCGAGGAGGAAGACGTCGTAGCGGGACAGGAGCAGGGAGGCGAGCCCGGCGCGGGCGGCCTGGCCGCCGGAGAGCGAGGTCATGGGCTGGTCGAGGCCGACGGTGAGACCGAGCGAGCCCGCGACCTCCTCGGCGCGCTCGTCGAGGTCGGCGCCACCGAGCGCCAGCCAGCGCTCGA
>NZ_JBSGZO010000846.1:0-1856 GCF_053611045.1 Streptomyces sp. NPDC054841
AATGACTGCGGTACCAGAAGACAGGAGCCATGACCATGTCCACCAACTCCTCCGACGACAGTCCGGAGCGCGAGCCGCGTCGCCGGGACGGTGGCGGCGACCGGGGCGGTTACCGGGGCGGGCCCCGCCGGGACGACAGCCGTGGTGGATACGGGCGTCGTGACGACCGCGCCCCGCGTCGTGACGACCGTAGGGACGACAACCGTGGCGGTGGTTTCCGCGGCGGTGAGCGCCGTGACGACCGCGGTGGCTCCTTCCCGCGGGACGACCGCGGTTATGGGCGTCGTGATGACCGTCGTGACGACCGTCGTGACGACCGGCGGGACGACAGCCGTGGAAGCCGCTTCCCGCGAGACGATCGCGGCTATGGGCGCAGGGACGACCGTCGTGATGACCGTGGTCCGCGTAGGGACGACGACCGCGGTGGTTTCCGTCGTGATGACCGTCGTGATGACCGCGCCCCGCGTCGGGACGACCGCCGGGACGACAGCCGTGGTGGGTACGGGCGCCGTGATGACCGTCGCGATGACCGTGGTCCGCGTAGGGATGACGACCGCGGTGGTTTCCGTCGTGATGACCGTGGTCCGCGTAGGGATGACGACCGTGGTGGCTTCCGCCGCGATGACCGTCGTGACGATCGTGGTGGGTACGGGCGTCGGGATGACCGTCGTGATGACCGTGGTCCGCGTCGCGATGACGACCGCGGTGGTTTCCGTCGTGATGACCGTCGTGACGACCGCGCCCCGCGTCGGGACGACCGCCGGGACGACAGCCGTGGTGGATACGGGCGTCGTGACGACCGTGGTCCGCGTCGGGACGACGATCGTGGCGGGTTCCGCCGGGACGACCGGGCGCGTGGGCCTCGCCGGGACGACCGTGACCGCGACAGGGACCGGGGAGGCTACCGCGGGCGTGACGACCGTGGTGGGTACGGGCGTCGGGACGACCGGGACCGGGACCGTGGGCGGGACCGTGACCGGGAGCCGATCAAGCGGCTGCCGATCCCCGAGGACGTCACGGGCGAGGAGATCGACAAGGACGTGCGGCAGGAGCTTCAGAGCCTGCCGAAGACGCTTGCCGAGGACGTCTCGAGGAACCTCGTCATGGTCGCGCGGCTGATCGACGAGGACCCGGAGCGTGCGTACGGGTACTCGCGTGTGGCTCTGCGGCTCGCGTCGCGGGTCGCAGCGGTGCGGGAGGCCGCCGGCTTCGCCGCGTACGCGACGCAGAAGTTCTCGGAGGCGCTGGCGGAGTTCCGGGCGGCTCGCCGGATGACCGGAAGCGTCGAGCTGTGGCCCGTGATGGCCGACTGCGAGCGTGGCATGGGCCGCCCCGAGCGTGCGCTGGCGATGGCCGGTGAGCCCGAGGTGCAGAAGCTCGACAAGGCGGGTCAGGTCGAGATGCGGCTCGTCGCCGCCGGGGCCCGCCGGGACATGGGGCAGCTGGAGGCCGCCATCGTCACCCTGCAGAGCTCGGAGCTGGCGTCGAACTCCGTACAGCCGTGGACCGCGCGACTGCGCTACGCGTACGCGGACGCGCTGCTGGCGGCCGGACGCGAGGGCGAGGCACGTGAGTGGTTCGCCAAGGCCGTCGAGGCGGACAAGGACGGGGCGACGGACGCCTCCGACCGGCTCGCCGAGATGGACGGCGTGGAGTTCGTCGACGCGATGACCGACGAGTCGGACGCCGGTGAGCCGGACGCCGTTCAGCCGGCCGAGGACGAGTCGAAGGAAGCGACTGTCGAAGCGCCTGTCGAAACGTCCGGCGACGAGGGGCAGCACGAGACCGGTACGGACAAGGCCTGATCCGCTGAACCGGCCGCACCTCCGCTGACGCACGGACGGGCCGGCACCCAC
>NZ_JBSGZO010000847.1:0-1851 GCF_053611045.1 Streptomyces sp. NPDC054841
GCGTCCCGACTACAACGGACCCCGCCCCGGCGGCCGGGACCCGGCAGCCACGGAGCAGTTCGCGCGACCGGACTTCGGGGGCGCCTCCCCCGCCGGGGGCTACGGCGGACAGCAGCGTCCCCCGGCGCCCGCGCACGGTCAGCCGGGAGCCCCGCGCCAGCGCGGCCGGGACACCGCCGATTTCGGCGCCCCGCGTCCGCCCGCCGCGAGCCTGCCCGCGCAGCCGCAGCCGGAGGCACTGCCGCCGGCCGGCCCGGGTGACGGCCGTACGCCGCTGTACGACACGCTGGAGACGAACTGGTTCCACGGCGGCCCGGGCGGACAGACCGGCGGGGGCGCGCAGCCCCCTGCCGCGCCGCAGCAGCCGCCCGCCGGGCGTCCTGCCCAGGCGATGCCGCCGCGCCGTCCGGCCGGTGGTCCCGCGGGCCAGCAGGGCCAGGCCGGGCAGACCGGCCAGCACAACGCGAGCGGTGCCGCCTGGCGCACCTCGCCCAACGACGAGCTGGTGCGCCAGGCCGAGCGGGTCCGCAAGCCCGCGGCCGGCGGTATCACCACCTCGGGCCTGCCCAAGCGGGTGCCGCGCGCCAACCTGGTGCCCGGGACCGCGCAGGAGCAGAACCACCAGTCCGGTCCTCAGGTCTCCCGCGCTCCCGACGACGTTCGGGGCCGGCTGACCAATCTCCGTCGGGGAATCCAGCAAGGTCGTCAGGCGGGCGGCTCCGGCAACACCGGCAGCTTCAACGTCGGCCCCTCTCACCAGCAGGAGCGTTAGTTGAGCCCGATGAGCCAGGCGGCGCAGAATCTGAACTGGTTGATCACCAACTTCGTGGACAACACCCCTGGGGTGTCCCACACCGTGGTGGTCTCCGCCGACGGACTCCTGCTGGCGATGTCCGAGGGGTTCCCCCGCGACCGAGCCGACCAGCTGGCGGCCGTCGCATCCGGTCTGACCTCACTGACCGCGGGCGCGTCCCGCATCTTCGAAGGCGGGCCCGTCAACCAGACGGTGGTGGAGATGGAGCGCGGCTTCCTCTTCATCATGTCGGTCTCGGACGGCTCTTCACTGGCCGTACTCGCCCACCCTGACTGCGACATCGGCCTCGTGGGCTACGAGATGGCCCTGCTGGTCGACCGTGCCGGTACTGTCCTCACCCCGGACCTGCGTGCCGAGCTCCAGGGAAGTCTGCTGCACTAGAACCCCCCTCAGGAAGCCTGCCGCACAAAGATGTGCGCCCCAGGTACAGCCCCGGTACCCCTCATACCGCCTACTCACCGTCAGGCCGCCCCATCCGGCCCCCCACCGGCCCAGTCAGACGGCACAGCCGACCACTTGCTGTCACGCCCGGAGGATTCATGACCCCGCCCCCCGCCTCTCACGATCCGTACGGTGTCTCCATGGACACCGACTACGGACATGAAGGCGACCAGCCGCTGGTTCGTCCGTATGCGATGACCGGCGGCCGGACCCGGCCGCGCTACCAGCTCGCCATAGAGGCACTGGTCAGCACCACGGCCGACCCCGCGCACCTCGCGACCCTGCTGCCGGAGCATCAGCGGATCTGCCACCTGTGCCGCGAGGTCAAGTCGGTGGCGGAGGTGTCGGCCCTGCTGTCGATGCCGCTCGGCGTTGCCCGGATCCTCGTGGCCGACCTGGCGGAGGCGGGGATGGTGGCGATCCACCAGCCGGGCAACGGAGAGGCCGGCGGCACGCCGGACGTGACACTGCTCGAAAGGGTGCTCAGTGGACTTCGCAAGATCTAGCGGCGGTGCAGCCCGCTCAACCACCAGCGCGAAGATCGTGGTGGCGGGCGGCTTCGGCGTGGGCAAGACCACGTTCGTCGGCGCCGTCTC
>NZ_JBSGZO010000848.1:0-1831 GCF_053611045.1 Streptomyces sp. NPDC054841
GGCCAGGACTCGGGGCGACGGGCGTGGTGGGGGATCTCGGTGCGGGGGAGCGGTGAGCTGCGGGGGGAGCGGTCAGTGGAGCCGGCTCGACCGGCGGCGCAGGACGTAGAACACCCCGCCGGCCGCAATGAGGACGAGCACGGCACCGGCCGCGATCTCCTCGGCGCGCAAATCGCGGATGCTGCCGCCGAGACCACCCCTGACACCCTGGGGGGCGGAGGTGCTCGTGGGGCGCGCCGTGGCCGTGGCTGTGGCCGGGGCCGGGGCGGCCGTACCGCCGGAGATGGTCAGATCGGTCGTCCCGGTCTGGCCGTTGCAGCTGAACTGCACCGAGTACACCGCGCCCCGTCTGGCATCCCAGTCGACCGTCGCCGTGCCGGTCAGGCCCGGCGCGATGGTCACGGTGTCGAAGACGCCTGATGAAGCCGTGGCCGTGGTGGTGCAGCCCGACACCCTCAGGGTGACCTGCCCGCCCGGGGCGACGGTCGAGGGTGAGACGGCGAACGAGAACGGCTGCTTGCGGGCCGCGCCGGCGGCGCCGCCCGCGGTGTCGGCCGTCGCGGTGGGAGTGGTCAGAGCGAGGGCGGCCGCTCCCAGCAGAGCGGCCGACGCGACGGGTATCGCGCGCATGGGCAATCCTCCGGGTCTCCGAGGAGCAGCTGCGGAAGGGGTTTCCGCAAAAGGCAGGGAATGCACCTCGATACCCGCACGCTAGAAGCGCCCTATCACACCCGCGATCTCAGACGGGCGAATGGGGCACGTGCGTCACCCGGGTGGCGGACATTCGTGCCCTCGCCGCCGTACGCCACCCGGGTTCGTCACGGTCAGGCGCGCAGATGCGGGAAGAGATCGGTGAACGGTGAGGCAGTGGCCGAAATGCCTCGGCCGAACGGTGCGTCGAAATCCCAGATGAGAAAGAGCAGAAACGCGATCAGTGCGCTGAACAGGCCGGCCAGGAGCAGTTCCCGGAATGTCCGGCGGATCTGAAGCGTAAAGATCAGGCCAACGGTCACCACCGCTCCGCTGATCAGTCCGAACCACACCACGCCGGGCATGGTCGCCTCGATGCCCTGTCCCCGGACTCCCCGCGCGTCATCCGCTGCCGCCACCTGATCGACCAGGGGCTGATACGCCTGGCCCTCGTGGTCGGTCTTCGGCGCATAGTCCGTCACGTCCCGGCGTACCTGGTCGAGGAGCCGCGTGCCCTTGTCGCTGAGCGATCCCTTCTCGGCCATATGGCGCCACTCGGGGCCCACGACATGCATGACGTACGCGTCCACGTCGGCACGGATGCGGGCACGGACCTCGGCCGGATAGACCTCGGCGCGGGCGTGCACCTCGTGCAGCGCCTGGGCCTCGTGGCGCACCGAATCCTGCGCCGCGCCGCGCGCCTCCCAGACACCCGCGATGGCAAGGCCCAGCACGATCGCGTAGACCACGCCGATCATCATCGTCATGTACTCGATGACGTCGGGGGTCTCCGACGGGTCGTCGTCGTCGCCGACACGGCGGTGGTTGATGACGGTGATGGTCAGGACGACCGCGCACGCCGCGGCCATCGCGATGGTCAGTACGGCCCATTCCGACATGAGAACCTCCGGGAACTGCGGAACTAGCGGGATCGGGGGCGCAGAAAGGCCGCGGCGAGCACCGCGGGGGCCGTGACCAGGAGCGTCAGGGAGACCAGTGACGGCCCGCCCCGCGGCTCCTCGCGCTGAGGTCTGCGGTAGTGGGGGAGCGCGACCGGGGTCGGCTGCGGTGGTTTCGGCCGGGCCTTCGGCGGAGGCGACGGGGCCGGCGGAGGCGGCTGCGGCGGAGCGGGCGGGGCGGG
>NZ_JBSGZO010000849.1:0-1821 GCF_053611045.1 Streptomyces sp. NPDC054841
CGGGGGCGGGGGGGGGGGGCGGGGGGGGGGGGCGGGGGCGGGGGCGGGGGGGGGGGCCGGCGCGCCGGCGGGGCGGGCGGCCGGGGGCGGGCGGCCGGCCCTCGCGACCGGATCCTTAGCAGCGGCTTATCGCGGCGCATGGCACACTCCTTCAGCGATGCTGCACTTCCCGGGGAACGGCCCCGGCCCCCGGCAGCAGAAGACACCCGGCAGGCAGGACCCTTTGCACATAAGCGACACGCGGCTCAGGGGGCTGCGGGCAGCGATCTTCACGGCACTCGTCGTGACGCTGTCCGTGGCCTCCCACGTGCTGCTGTCCCAGGTGCCGCTGCCGCTGACGACGGTCGTCGCCGTCGCCGCCGGGGTGTTCCTGCTCACGTACGCGCTGGCGGGTCGCGAGCGGGGGTACTGGCCGATCGCGGCCGTGCTGGTCCCGCTGGAGCTGGCCGCGGACACCGTCTTCACCACCGGCCAGCACGTCTGTTACGGCGCGGCGGGCGGACCGGTCGCCGGTTCGCTGCGCGCGGTCGGGGTGGATGTGCTGTGCGGCGGCAGCGTCGGCGCCCCGCTGCCCGGTGTGGCCCCGGCCGAGGGCCGGATGGCCACGCTGATCAACTCCCCCGACCCGGCCGTGCCCTGGCTGCTGCTCGCGGCGCACGTGTCGGTCGGGCTGCTCACCGCGGCCTGGCTGCGGCGCGGTGAGTCCGCGCTGGCGGGTCTGCTGCGCGCGGTGGCGGGGTTCGCCTTCCGTCCGCTGCTGATCGCCGTCGCCGTGGTGTACGGGGGCCGCGGGACCGCCCGCCATGCGGAGCGCATCGCCGGCCGGCCGCGCTTCGCCCGCACCCTGCACTTCGTGCACTCCGTGGGACGCAGGGGGCCGCCGCTCACGGCTCTCGCGCCGAGCTGAGGAACCCACTGCGAGCCGACACGTCTCGCTCCGAGCCGAGCCCGGCGCTCCCCGGCCGAACCACTTCCCACGGATCCCCACGGAGAACACGATCATGAGTGCACGCAACAGCCAGGCCAACAAGGCAGCCGCCCGCGAGCGGCTGCGCGCCGAGCGCGAGCGCCAGGCCAAGAAGGACAAGATCAGGCGGCAGCTGGTCGTCGTCGCCTCGATCGTCGGCGTACTGGCGGTGGCGGGCGGCGTCGGCTACGCCGTCATGCAGGCCAACAAGCCCACGGCGTGGGAGGCCGCCAAGGACGCGAAGGTCGTCAAGCCCAAGAACACCGAGGGTGAGAACGGCACGACGGTCGTCATCGGCAAGCCCGCCGCGAAGAAGACCCTGGAGCTGTACGAGGACTCGCGCTGCCCGATCTGCGCGACCTTCGAGCAGGCGGTCGGCGAGACGGTCAAGAAGGACGTCGACGCCGGCAAGTACAAGATCAAGTACATCGGCGCGAGCTTCATCGACAACGCCACCAACGGCGAGGGGTCGAAGAACGCGCTCTCCGCGCTGGGCGCGGCGCTCGATGTGAGCCCCGAGGCCTTCATGGAGTACAAGGCGGCTCTCTACTCCGCGAAGTTCCACCCGCAGGAGAGCGAGGACAAGTTCGCCAAGGACGACTACCTGCTCGAGATTGCCGACTCGGTGGCCGCGCTGAAGAACAACGCGGCCTTCGAGAAGGCCGTCAAGGACGGCACGTACGACGCCTGGGCGCTGAAGATGTCCGACACCTTCCAGAAGAGCGGCGTCGAGGGCACGCCGACGCTCAAGATGGACGGCAAGAAGATCAACGCCGAGGGCAGCCAGAACACGCCCATGACGGTGGAGCAGTTCAACGCCGCGATCGACAAGGCGCTCAAGGGGTAGCCGACTC
>NZ_JBSGZO010000850.1:0-1820 GCF_053611045.1 Streptomyces sp. NPDC054841
GGGACGGACCGGTCGCCGACCGGTCGGTTAAGCCGGTCATGGCGCCGGCTCGGGGTCGGGCTCCAGGAACTCCAGCCGGTTGCCGACCGGGTCCTCGGAGAAGAAGCGCCGGTGACCCGGGAGGTCGTGGTCCCAGACGACCTTGGCGCCGTGCGATGCGAGGCGGTTGGCATACGCCTCGATACCGCTGACGCGCAGGCCGGGGTGGGCCTTCTTCGCGGGGTGGAAGTCACTCTGGATGCCGACGTGGAGCTGTACGGCCCCGGCCGTGAACCAGCAGCCTCCGTTGGCGGCGAGGGCCGGGGGCTTGGGGATCTCGGTCATACCGAGGGCATCGGCGTAGTAGGCGCGCAGGGCGTCCTCGGAGCCCGGTGGCGCGGCGAGCTGGACATGGTCGAGTGCGGTCAGCACCTGTTTCCCCCTCTACAGCGGTTTGCGGGCAACGGCGAAGATGCGGCGGAACGGGAACACCGTGCCGTGCGGCCCGGGCGGATAGGCCTTGCGGAGCAGATCGCGGTACTGGCTGAGGAATTCCTCGGTGGCCTCGCCGTCCCCTTCGAGGGCGGTGAGGACCGGGCGGAGCGCGGTGCCCTTCACCCAGTCGAGGACGGGGTCCTCGCCGGTGAGCAGTTGGAGATACGTCGTTTCCCAGGTGTCCGTCACACAGCCGAGGTCGGCGAGGCGCAGCAGGTAGTCGGCCGGTTCCAGGACATGGACGAAACGGCGGCCCTGGTCGCTCAGACGGTCGCGCCACTGCGGGGTGTCGCACAGTTCGCCGAGCAGCGCGTGGCTGGGTGAGGCGAAGTTGCCGGGGACCTGGAAGGCGAAGGTGCCGCCGGGTGCCAGGCCGTCGATCCAGGTGGAGAAGGATTCGGGGTGGTTGGGCACCCACTGAAGTGCCGCGTTGGAGAGGATGAGGTCGTACGGCTCGTCAGGTGTCCAGTGCGCGGCGTCGGCAGGACGGAAATCGAGCCAGCCGCCGCCCGAGGTGGTGCCCGCGTACTCCTTGTCGGCGCGGGCGAGCATTTCGGGTGAGAGGTCGAATCCGGTGATACGGGCGTCCGGCCAGCGGTCCGCCAGCAGGATGGTGACGTTGCCGGGCCCGCAGCCGATGTCGGCGATCCGGGCCGGCCGTCCCCCTTGAGGTAGATCCGGTATTCGGGCGAGCAGATCCAGGAACGGACGGGTGCGATGGCCTGAGTGCCGGAGGTACTGCTGCGGATCCCAGGTTGGAACGGAATGCATGTTCGAGCCCCCTTGCTGGAACGTTTTCCGGAACCGGAACAGGGTTCCGGCCCGACCATGCCCAATAGTCCAGCCAAATATATCTTGACGTCAAGAGACTTCATGTCGACAGACCATTTACACTGATCGTCATGGAGGACGAGGTCGATCGACTGGTTGCTGCATGGCGCCGCGAGCGCCCCGACCTCGACGTGGAACCACTCGAGGTGCTGAGCCGCGTCTCGAGGCTGGCGCGGCATCTCGACCGCGCGCGTCGGCTCGCGTTCTCCGAGCACAATCTGGAGCCCTGGGAATTCGACGTACTGACGTCGCTGCGGCGCGCGGGCGCGCCCTACCAGCTGTCCCCCGGCCAGCTGCTCACCCAGACCCTGGTCACCTCGGGCACGATGACCAACCGCATCGACAGGCTCGCGAAGAAGGGTCTGGTCGAGCGGCTGCCCGATCCGAGCGACCGGCGCGGGGTGTTGGTGCGGCTCACTTCCGAAGGCCGCGACCGCGCCGATCAGGCGCTCGCGGGGCTGCTCGCCCAGGAGCGCGCCATCCTCTCGGAGCTCTCCCGGGCCCAGCGTGGCGAA
>NZ_JBSGZO010000851.1:0-1807 GCF_053611045.1 Streptomyces sp. NPDC054841
AATACGCCCAGTATGAGGACGACCCTCCGCCTTGCGATGCACCGCATCTGACGCCGCGCGCTGATCCACCGGGGATTACGGGACAGCCCTTAGCCTGCGCCGCAGGCGGGGTATGCGAGGGTCCATCTGACCTGCTTCTTTCGTCGAGCGCAGCTTAGCCGCTTTGGGCATGATCAGTGGGCCAGCAGAACCCGCTTCCGCAGCAACTCGAAGCCGGCGCGGCCGAACATCTGGCGCTGGAGCATCTTGATCCGGTTGACATGGCCCTCAACGACAACGGAGTTCCACGGCTGTGAGAGGCCGGCGATGACGGCGTCGAGGTCGCGTTCCAAGTGCCGGGCGAATCGCTGGAGGCTGGGCAGGTCGGCGGCGTTGCGGCTTCGATCCATGCCGGCAGTTGGTGGCCGTGTAGCTGGGTGAGCATGTGGGCGAAGGAGCGCAAGTGGCCGGCGAGTGCGTCCAGTTCAGGGAAGTTGGCCAGTGCGGCCTTGAGCTGGAGCCGGTCGCTTTCGGCCAGGGCGTCGGGGTGTGTGAGGATCCAGCGGGTGACGGCGCGGGCCGATGGCGGCCGGGGGCCGACCGGCTGGGGCTTGCCACGTAGGTTCCGGCTGACGTAGGTGCGGACATTCTCGCGTACAGAGTCCCGCGGGAATCCCGCGCGACATGACCAGTGGCCGTTCACTATCGTCGCCCCGGGAAGGACGTGGGCATGGCACTGGTGAAGAAGGGGTCGCGGCACATCACCGTCGACGGCACCACCTACCGATGGAGGCTGCGCGGAAGGCCGACCTACGACCAGGGACTGGTCTGCTCTCCCCTCACCTACGTGGTCGAACACGCCGAGACTCCCGGCACCACACTGGTGATCACCACCAACCAGCCGCACCCAGGCAACTGGCTCGGCGCACAGGCCAACCCCGTCCTGCCCTCCGGCGTCGCCGACAGCATCCGCACTGCTCGCGCCAACGAATGGACACCCGAACGGCCCGGTTCTCCATTCCATCTCGACCAGTCGGAGGGCTTCGTCCCCTCCCACTGACCTGGCCCACCTCGAAGGACTCACCGACCGTGTGATCGGTGAGTCCTTCTGCAACGGGACCGATTCCACGGAGCGCTACCCGTTCATGGCGACAATCCCGGAGTCGGCCCCGAAGCATGGGCTGTACGACGGTTCCTGCGGGGCGTCGCTGATCGATCCGCAGTGGGTGCTGACGGCGGCCCACTGCGTGCAGGGCGACGGCCTTGAGCTGGACGGCATCGTCCGGATCGGCAGCGAGAAACGGAAGTCCGGGGGAACCGTCCGGGCCATCGAGCGGACCGTCATCCACCCCGGCTATGTGAACGGTGACGGGAAGGCCGCCAACGAGGACGACATTGCGCTGGTCCGCCTCGACCGCCCGGTCACCGAGAAGCCCGTCCGGATCGCGAAGCGGGCCGGGCAGCCTGGCACCCCGACCCGGATCCTGGGATTCGGCACCACCGTCGACACCGATCTGAAGTTCGCGGAGCGGCTGCAGGAACTCAACACGCGCACGGGTGCCGACACCGAGTGCGCCCCCGGCTACGCGGACCGGACCCGGTTGTGCACGATCAGCCGCGTGCCCGAGGCCATGGCGTGCCGCGGGGACTCCGGCGGGCCGCAACTCCAGAAGGACAGGCACGGGCGGTGGGAGCTCATCGGAGCCACCTCGGGCCCCGGCGCCCCGGGGGTCGCGTGCTCGGCCGGGCCGGGCCTCTACACCAACGTGCCCGCCTACGCGGACTGGATCCAAAAGACCATCAGGCGCAACGCCTGACCCCTGACAGC
>NZ_JBSGZO010000852.1:0-1803 GCF_053611045.1 Streptomyces sp. NPDC054841
CGCCGGGCCCCTTGCATGCCCGCGAAACATAGACGCGTCAGACACCCAACAGTTGACGATCACAACGCCTCGCCACCGCAACCGAAACAGCGAGGCTAATGCCGTTCGTCAAGCAGCGAGGGCGGTAGGCGGCGCGAGCTGGTAGCACCGGCCGTCGCGCAGGAGGGCCCAGAGGACGTTGACGCGGCGGCGTGCGAGGGCGAGGACGGCCTGGGTGTGGCGCTTGCCCTCGGCCCGGTGAGGTCGGCCCGGGGCGCCCTGCCAGCATTGCTGCTGGTGGGTTTCCCCGGACCGCCTCCCGAACCCGGCGTGCCCGTTACCGAGCACCGGGCTCTCCACAAATCCCGTGGTGCTTCCTCGGGTTCCTCATCCCATCCTCGGCCAGGGCGAGGGGATAACCGTTCCCCGGTATCGGTAACGCGTCGTGCGTACCTTTGCCGGATCGAACAGTGTGACCTCCTCGCTGGTCGGCCACCATCTGCCGTCGCAGTAACGGCGGCGGAGTTCCTTCCAGGTGATCCGGCGGTGTTTGCGCCTGATCCAGATCATCACCTGACGCCAGACAAGCTCGCGCAGGTACTGGAACGTGGCGCTGGAAACGCCGGGCCGGAAGTAGGCGCACCAGCCCCGCAGCATCGGATTGAGCTGACGCAGCAGGGTCGGCAGCGGCTGGTTGACGTCGGTCCGGCACGTGGTCTTGACCCTGTGAGCGACGGTCCTGACGGACTTCTTCGCCGGGTAGGTATAGACGTAGTGCCGATCGGTGCCCCGCTTGCGGTGACGCTGGATGCGCCACCCGAGAAAGTTGAGGCCCTCGTCGATGTGGGTGATCCTCGTCTTCTCCATCGACAGGCGCATGCCCATCGGTGCGAGGACCGCTGCCACCTCCTCGCGGAGCACTTCGCAGTGCTCACGGGTCCCGGACACGAGCACGAGAAGGTGAGTCGGCGGCGGGAATCTCACCCGCCGCCGCTCGCAGAACCGTGCGGGAGCCTCTCGGCTCACACGGCTCCCATCGCCCAGCCGTCAGGCTTGAGACCGAACCGCCAGTGGGCAAAGAGGTTCGGGTAGCGGCGGGCGGTGCCCGCCAGCAGTTCCCGTGCCTTCTTCTCCCGACGGTGGAGTCGTTTGTACTTCCGGCAAGCCCAGCGCACCAGGTACTCGTTGATACGCCGGAGAAGGGGATACAACATGGACTTGTAGAAGCGCCCGTAATAGTTGACCCAGCCTTGCACGACGCTGTTGTACATCCGTGCAAGGTCACCGAGGGACATGTCACTGCGGCAGGCGATGCGCCAGGACCGGATCTCCTTGCCCATCGCCTTGATCGCCTCCTTGCTGACCGCGGGCAGGAAGTTCACAAAGTGCTTCCCGTACCGGTTCTTGGACAGCCTCGGCCGGAACGTGTACCCGAGGAAGGTGAACGACGTGTGCTCGTACGAGCCGCGTCGGTCAGCGTCCTTGCAGTACACGATGCGCGTCTTGTCCGGATGCAATTCCAGACCGACCTGCGCCAATCTCGCTGCGAGCGCGTCCCGCACGCGGCGGGCCTGGTGCTCGCTGCGGCAGTGAATCACCGCATCGTCGCAATACCGCTCGAACGTGATGTGCGGAAACTCCCGCCCCAGCCACGCATCGAACGCGTAGTGCAGATACAGATTCGCCAGCACGGGCGAAATCGCCGATCCCTGCGGGGCAATGCCGCGTAGTTAAGTGTTTTTGATGTTCTGTTTCCACATGTGCACAGCGACGCGCCCGTGTTGGTTGTGGATAGTCAACCGCTGTGGTCGCTGCTTTTTGCGG
>NZ_JBSGZO010000853.1:0-1799 GCF_053611045.1 Streptomyces sp. NPDC054841
CCCCCGGCTGGTGCCGGGGGCGGGCGGTTTGGTTGGCCCATGCGCGGCCGTTGTGTTCTGCCCGAACAGCGTGTGTCAGCCGAAGCAGCTCGGGACGGGGTTGGTGCCGGGCGAGTCGCAGTTGGTGGGCACGTTGTCGATGATCTTGACCTTGCCCTTGGTGGTGACCGTGCCGTTGTTCTGGATACCGCCGGCGGGCTCGTCGGAGGTGTTGTCCTTCACCTTCGAGTCGGTCAGGGTGAGGGTGCTGAGGGGATCGGCGAGGAAGATGCCGCCGCCGGTGAAGCCGTTGCCGGGAGCCCGGTTGCCGATGACCTTCGAGTCGCGGATCGCGACCTCCTCGGCGGTGTCGTCCAGGTCGATGTAGATGCCGCCGCCGCTGCTGTTGGTGGTGGCGTTGTCGATGACCTTGGTGTCCTCGATCACCGCGGAATCCAGAAGGCGGAGGCCTCCTCCGGCCCCGGGGGTCGCGGTGTTGTTGCTGATGGTGCTGTTGCGGACATGGAGCCCGCCAGACAGGTGGTCGATGCCTGCGCCGCCGCTGTCGTCGGTGTTGTAGTTGATGTCCGTCTCTTCGATCTCTGTCACGCCACGGTTGTTGTTCACGCCACTGCCGAGGTTGTGGCTGATCACGCTCTTGGTGATCGTGGTGGTCCCGGATGCGTTGCTGATGGCTCCGTCGCCGCCGATGTCGGCGTTGTTGATGATCTTGGAGCTGGTGATCTCGAGTTTGCCGGAGGAGTTGTAGACAGCGGCACCGTCGTCAGCGGAGTTCTTGTTGAGGGTGCTGTTGCGGATGGTGGTGATGCCCTCGTTGTAGATGGCGCCGCCGTCGTCGATGTTGGGATTGTCGACGGTGTTGTTCTCGAGGGTGACCTTTTCGATGTCGAGCCGTCCCGCGGGGTTCACGTTGATGGCGCCACCCTCGTCTGCGCTAGCGGTGTCGGCTGTCTTGCCGCGGGTGATGGTGAGGTTGCGGAGTTTGAGGTCGCCGCCGGAGCCGACTTCGAAGATCCGGAACTGGGCGGCGTTGGCGGCGCGCGCGATGGTCGCGCCGTTGCCCTCGATCGTGATCGGCTGGGTGATCTTGGGCAGGCCGTTGCCGTCTTCCGTGGCGGTGAGGGTGTAGGTGCACTTCTCCGCCAGTCGGAGGTGGCTGCCTCCCTCGACCTCGTTCGCCTGCACGATCGCCGAGATCAGATCGTTCGGGTCACACTCCACGTCCACGGTCTTCTCGTGGTCCCCCTCGTACGACCCACGGCCGTGATCGCGGTCGTGGCCGCCCTTCTCCTTGTCGTGGTCCTCGGACTCCTTCTCCTTGCCCTCGTTGCCCTTGGAGGAGGAGTCCTTCTCCTTGCCGCCGTCCGCGGCCGCGGAGGCGGAGGCGGGCTTCGCCTCAGCGGACTCGTCGCCCGTGACGGCCACAACGGTCGTCGCCCCGACGATGGCGAAACCGGCCGCGGTCAGAACCGCCATCTTCCAGTGACCGCTCAGCGCCGCGGCCTTCCCACGGCGCCCGGCGCTCGTGCTCGTGCCCTGTGAATCAGACATCCGACGTTGCCCTCCTCGTGTGTGACACGCCGTCACGCCCCTTGCCCTGGGGGCGAAAGTGGGGCACATCGAATCACGAAATGAGCAGCAAATAGGACAATAGGGAGATAATGGGTGTGTCGGCCGGGCGTCGCCCCCTCCGGTGGTCGGCGCCGACCGGCCGAGACACCGTCAGCCCCCTTGCTCGGCGAGCGATCGCTGCGTGATGCGGCGGGTAGGTGGACGTCCGCCCGCCCCCGGCTGGTGCC
>NZ_JBSGZO010000854.1:0-1790 GCF_053611045.1 Streptomyces sp. NPDC054841
GCGCGAGCCCGGTCGCCGCGAACTCGGGAGCCGCCCCCGCGCCCTCCGAAAGGCCGGCGTTGACGCCGTCCACGTACGCACGCACCCACGCCGCCGTGTCCGCGTCCAGGTTCGCGAAGCAGCGCCGGGCCGTGTCGGCCAGCCGTGCCTGACGGGCGAACCGGTCCCAGACGACGGCCTCCGCGCCCAGGAAGGCGGCCGTCGTGCCCTGCACCCGGTGCCGCTCGACCTCGATCTGCCAGCCCCGGTCCACGGCGGCGTTCCGTCCCTGAGCGAAGGCCAGTTCCAGGGCGCTGGAGGCACGCAGATGCGGGATGCCCCAGGCATCCCGGTAGACCTCGGTCGTCACGCTGTCCCCACTCTCCTGCTTGATCGGCCTTTAGGTTAGGCTGGCCTAACCTTACTGGGCGCTGGGGGGAGGAGGCAGCGGTGGGGCATCGCTGGGAGTGCCCGCGATCAACTCCGTGCGGACCGACGACGCGCAAGGAGCTCGCCCTCCCCGAGGAGCGGGTGAGTGCACTGGGTTACTGGCGTCCGGACCCCGTCAAATCCCGCTAAGTGCGCATCAATTTCGTTAACACCCAGGCAACTTGGTTGAAGCAGCACCGATATACGAACGAGCCACCCTGAACTGCGTACGGCCGTGCGGGTGCCGTAGACCGGCCGGAACGCGCCATGTCGCTCCGGCCGGTCGCATCCCGTCGCGTTCCTGTCGCGTTCCTGTCGCGTTCCCGCCGCATCCCGGTCGACGCCCGTCGCCTCCCGGTCGCCTCCCGGTCGGCCCAAGGCGCGTATGACCGGTCCCAAGAGGTGATCGGTCCCTTGTTCCCGTGAGGGGAGCGATGGAGTATCCCTTGTGTGGCTTTCACACGGGGAGCAAGGATCACCGGCGCGGCGCTGTGCGCCGTCCTCGCGGCACTGGCCGCGGCCTGGATCGTCCGCGACCTCCGTGCGGCGGAAGAGCCGCTCGACCTCTGGTGGTTCTGGGCCGGTGACGGCCGCACCGCGGTCCCGGCGCGGCGGCTCACGACCACCCTCCAGGATCCGGTGCTGCTCGTCGGATACGTCGTCGTGGGCGTCGCGGCCCTGCGATCCCGGGTGGCGGCCGCCGCGCTCGTCGCCGCCGGAGTCGTCACGCTCGCCGTACGGCTGCCGGGGCTCTGGCTGCTCAGTGCGGTCTGGATGGACCTGA
Organism: Streptomyces sp. NPDC054841; assembly: GCF_053611045.1. Classification (NCBI taxonomy): domain Bacteria; kingdom Bacillati; phylum Actinomycetota; class Actinomycetes; order Kitasatosporales; family Streptomycetaceae; genus Streptomyces; species Streptomyces sp. NPDC054841. Next base: position 1,193 of record NZ_JBSGZO010000854.1, read on the forward strand.
GGGCCACCGACGAGCTCCGCAGCCGTGCGCTCGTCTCCGTCTTCGTGGCCCTCGGTATCGCCGTCGGGCTGCTCATCACGGCCGCGGCGGGGCGCCGGCCCGCCGAGTCGCCGTACGGCGTGGCCCCGATCCGCCCCTCCCACGGCGTCTCGGTCACCGCGTTCCTGCTCCTCGCCACGGTCGCGGGGATCCGCGCGGCCTGGGAGGTGTACTGGACCTCGGAGATCCCCGCGAGTTCCTACGCCGACCGCTTCACCGGCAGCGCGAACCTCATGCTGCCGCTGCTGGGCCCGCCGCCGGGCTGGCTCAACGCGGCGGTCGTGCTGATCTGTCTGGCCGCGGCGGGCGGCGCGCTCTTCCACGCCGTCTACTCGCGGCCGCTGGGACTGGCCGCCGCGGGGCTCCTCATCGCGAGCGGCGCCACGGGCCTCGCCCTCGCGATCCGTTTCGAGCTGATCGGCGGCTTCGGCGATCTGCCCGTCCGTGACCAACTCGCCGTCGGCAGCTGGACTTTCGAGCTGGTGGCGGGTGTGGCGGTGCTGCTGGTCCTGGCGCGCAGGGGCGTGAGCGATGCGGCCGGCGGGCCGCTGCCACAGGG
>NZ_JBSGZO010000855.1:0-1785 GCF_053611045.1 Streptomyces sp. NPDC054841
CGGTGCGCCACCCGGCCAGGGGTTCTTATGCCTTGAGGCCGCCGACGAAGGCGGCCCAGGCGGCGGCCGGGACGACGAGGACGGGACCGGTAGGGTTCTTGGAGTCGCGGACGGGGACGACGCCGGGGATGTCGTCGAGGACTTCGACGCAGGACTCTCCGCCGTCGCCGCCGCTGTAGGTGCTCTTGCGCCAGGGGGCGGCGCCCGGGAAGTCGTACGCTACCTCGACGCACTCGCCGCCATTGCCATCGCTGTAGCTGCTCTTGCGCCACTTGGCGGTGCTCAGGTCGTAGTCGCGCATCGTCTGTACTCCTCCGCCACCGACTCGATCAGGGCCAGGGACGCCTCCGGCGACAGCGCGGCGGCCCTGAGCAGATCGTAATCCGCCTGGGCCCGCTTCACTACCGCCGGATCGTCCAGCAGATTCCCCGAATACACCGCTTCTGTATAGGCGGTTGGGGGAGCGTCCTCGAACTCCATGAGCCGAAGCATCTTGCCCATGTGTGGGTGGGCCCCCGCCGCGAACGGCAGCACCTGCACCAGCACCCTGCGATCGCCCATCATTGCTGTGGTGTGGTCCAGTTGCCGGGCCATTGCCAGGGGATCGCCCACTGGGACTCGCAGCGCGGTCTCGTGCAGGATGGCCCAATAGTCAGGCCGTGTCGCATCCTTGAGCAGCGGGGCTCGGTCCATCCGTGCCCGTACCGTCTCCTCGACGAACTCCTCCGTCGCGAACGGGTTGCTCGCCAGCACGACCGCACGTGTGTACTCGGCGGTCTGGAGCAGTCCTGGGATGACCGTCGGAGCGAAGTCGCAGATCTTCGTTGCCCGCTCCTCAAGCTCAGCGGCAGCCGCGAAGTACTCCGCATATGGCGACTTGGCGATCAGCTTTCGCCACATCCGCTCGAAAAAGCCATCGGTTTGTAGTACCTCATCGAGCCGCACCGCCACATCCTTCTGAGGCTTCCGAATAGCCTGTTCGAATTGGCCGATGTAGCCCCCGGATACGAATACCCGGTGCCCCAGTTCCCCCTGCGTCAGCCCCGCCGCCTCCCGCCTCCGCTTGAGCTCCAGGCCGAAGAACTCCCAGGCCGCCTGCCTGGAACCCGCCCACCGTCCCTTACCTGCGTTGGCCATGGATTAACTCCTTTGTGCTGCCGTGCAGTTGTAGCGCGCGTATGTCTGTCGATTCTAGGTCTGTGTCTTCACACTCGAGATGGGAAGACAGAAAAGTACCGGGGGACGAGGAAGGAGAGCCGTGGAAGAAATGGACCACCTCCAGGACGCCGAGGCGGCCGTAGCCGAATTGCGAGGTGCGCTCGCCCGCGCCGGAGTGATCCTGCCGTCGCTGGGACTGGACCCGGTGTCCTGCGCCGGCGGGGACCCGAGGGTGCTGGTCGAGCTGGGCCGGTGCACCGTCGAGACCGCGCGGCGCATGGCCGCCGCGCTGCCGGGAGAGGCGACGGACCGATGAGCGCACCGGCCGTGGGGTCGTACGTGGTCGACACGAGCACCGGCCGGGTGGGGAGAGTGATGGCGTACATGGGGCCGTACGCCCAGCTCAGGCCGATCGGCGGCGGCCGTGAATGGGACTGCGTCCCGGAGGCGCTGCGCATCGCCACCGCGATGGAGCGCCTCCGCGCGGCGACGGCGCACGTGAACGCCCGCAGCCGCGGCGAAGTGCCCTAGCTAGGGCCTGTCGTTCGGATCTTGCCGGGCTCGCGTGCCCTGGCACGCGCTCCCCCAGAGCTTCGCCTGGGGGGACCCCCAGCGGCGTTGTCGTCA
>NZ_JBSGZO010000856.1:0-1756 GCF_053611045.1 Streptomyces sp. NPDC054841
GCTCGGGATGCCTTCGGGCCGCCGGGCTCAGCGGTGCAGGGCGGTCTCCTGCTGCATGTGCGACAGCTTCTCGGGGTTGCGCACGGCGTAGAGCCCGGTGATGAGGCCGTCGTCGATGCGCACCGCCAGGACGGTGTCGATCTCGCCGTCGAGCCGGAGAATCAGCGCCGGGTGGCCATTTACCTGTGCCGGTTGCAGCGGTGTCTCGGCGGCGATGCTGCCCAGCCGGGAAGCGACCAGCAGGGGGGCCACGCTGCCGACGCCCACGACGGGCGACAGCGTGGCCTGCACGGCCCCGCCGCCGTCACCCAGGAAGACGACATCCGGCGCGAGGATGTCGAACAGGGATTGCAAGTCGCCTGTTTCGACCGCTCGTTGGAAGGCCCCCAGTGCGTCTCGGGTCTCGGCCGGGGAAACGACTCCGCGCGGGCGGCGCGCGGCGACGTGTGACCGTGCCCGGTGGGCGATCTGACGGACCGCTGCCGGGCTCTTGTCGACGGCTTCGGCGATCTCGTCGTAGCCGAGGTCGAAGACCTCGCGCAGTACGAACACCGCCCGCTCGTTCGGCGTGAGCGTCTCCAGCACCAGCAGCATCGCCATCGAGACGCTGTCGGCCAGCTCGACGTCCTCGGCCACGTCGGGTGTGGTGAGCAGCGGCTCGGGAAGCCAGGGGCCGACGTAGGTCTCCTTGCGGCGGCCGAGCGTACGCAGCCGGATCAGCGCCTGGCGGGTGGTGATCCGGACCAGGTACGCGCGCTGGTTCTGTACGGATTCGAGATCGACGTCCGCCCAGCGCAGCCAGGTCTCCTGGAGGACGTCCTCCGCGTCGGCTGCCGAGCCGAGCATCTCGTAGGCGACGGTGAAGAGCAGGTTGCGGTGGGCGACGAACGCCCTGGTGGCGGGGTCCGGGCGATCGTAGTGGCTCCTGCCCCCACCGCGAACTTCGGGCGCGGTCTCCGACGTGCCGGCCATGGGTGGTTCCTCCGCACTCTCGACTGTGTCACCCAGCAGACACAGGGCAGCGTCGTTCTGTGACGTCGAGACGTTGTGCGGCTCGTCACGCAACCGGTGCTGTCACAAAGACCGGGGCGCCGGCATCTCGTGGTCGTCAGGACGCCGCGCGGACGATCCGCGCGGCGCGCAGGTCCACGAATGAGGACGAAGCCATGGAACCCCGTTTCAACCTGCTCGCCAACGAGATCGGCTCCAAGATCGCCAAGCGGACCTACAACGTCAGCCTGGTGATCGAGCAGTCGTCGCTGCCCAGGATCACCCAGGAGTTGGTCAGCCTCCGCGCCAGCCAGATCAACGGCTGCGGTTTCTGCGTCGACATCCACACCAAGGAGGCCGCAGCGGCCGGTGAGACCTCGCCCCGGCTCAGCCTGGTCGCCACCTGGCGCCATGCCACCGTGTTCACCGAGGCCGAGCAGGCCGCGCTGGCGCTGGCCGAGGAGGGCACCCGACTCGCCGACGCCCACGCCGGCGTGTCCGACGAAACCTGGGCCCAAGTGCGCAAGCACTATGACGACGACCAGATCGCCGCGCTGGTCTCCCTGGTCGCCATGATCAACGCGTCCAACCGGTTCGGTGTGATCCTGAACAACCAGGGGGGTTCCTACGAGCCCGGCATGTTCACCAGCATGACGAACTGACCGGCAGGCCAATCCCGGCCCGGCCCGGGGTCATGCGATCCGGGCCGGGCCCGCGCATGTCCTGGCGCGGCTACGGCGCCCCCTCGCCGCGCTCGGCGCAGCCC
>NZ_JBSGZO010000857.1:0-1755 GCF_053611045.1 Streptomyces sp. NPDC054841
GCCATACGCCGTCATGCGCCGTCTGAGGCGGCCCGTACGGGGTGAGGTCGCCGGCAGAGGCAGGACGGCTTGACAAACTTTCTTGCCGCACTGGCAAATGGAGGGATGGCAGCCGACGACACTCCAGGCATGAACACCCAGGGCACTCCCGAGCGGGACGCTCCGGGCCCGGACATTCCCAGCGTGCTGACCGGCGTGGGCCCTCGGCTGCGGGCGCTGCGGCACGAGCGCGGAGCCACCCTGGCCCAGCTGAGCGAGACCACCGGGATCTCGCTCAGCACCCTCTCCCGCCTGGAGTCCGGGCAGCGCAAACCGACGCTGGAGCTGTTGCTGCCGCTGGCCAGGGCGCATGGTGTGCAACTGGACGAGCTGGTGGGCGCGCCGCCCACCGGAGACCCGCGCATCCACCCCCGCCCCTTCACCCGGCATGGACAGACCTTCGTACCGCTGACCCGGTACCTGGGCGGTCTGCACGCGTACAAGCAGATCCTGCCCGTGGCCAAAGCGCCGGGCGCGCGGCCCGAGCAGCAGACGCACGAGGGCTACGAGTGGCTCTACGTCCTGTCCGGCCGGCTGCGGCTGGCCCTGGGCGAGCACGACCTCGTCCTCACCGCCGGGGAGGCCGCCGAATTCGACACGCGCACCCCCCACGGCTTCGCCAACGCCGGGGAACAGCCGGTCGAGTTCCTCAGCCTGTTCGGCGCACAGGGCGAGCGGATGCACGTACGGGCCAGGCCCACCGGCAGGTGAGCCACCCCCAGCCGCACCCGCACCCGCACCCGCACACCTCGCGCACCGGCGCTCTCGTGGCGTCGCGATGGTGGAGGCGGGGGCGGTGAGGGACAGTGGTGAGGGAGGCTCCGTCCGCTGCGGAGAGGCGGTACCCGTTGCCGTACATAGCTGTGACTGCCTTGAGCGATGTCGGGCTGATTCGTGATCACAACGAGGACAGCCTCGTCGTCGGACCGTGGACGCTGTGCGGCACCGTGACCGAGAACCCGCAGACGCTGCTGTTTCCCCTCGGCACACCGCTCGTCGTCGCTGTCGCCGACGGGCTCGGCGGGCAGCCGGCCGGCGAGGTGGCAAGTGCCCTGGTCGTCCGCCAGCTCGCCTCGCTCGGCCCGTCACTCGACGGCGAGGAAGCGCTGCGCGACGCTCTGAGCATGTGCAACCACATGGTGTACTCGGCCGCTGACGGGGATCCGGAGCTGGTCACCATGGGGACCACGGTCGCGGGGACCGTCGTCCTGGCGGACTCGCTGCTGGCGTTCAACGTCGGCGACAGCAAGGTGTACGACGCGGCTCCGGACGGGCTGCACCAGGTGAGCGTGGACGACAGTCCGCCGCCGTCGCCGGGGCGGCGGACCACGTCGGCCGTCACACAGACGCTGGGCGGCGGGCCCGCGTACACCTCCATCACGGCCCATGTGGCGGCCACGGAGCTCTCCGCGGGCGATCGTTACCTGGTGTGCACCGACGGGCTGACCGATCCGGTTCCGGACGAGGTGGTCCACAGCCTGCTGCGGGTGCACGACGACGGCAGGGCCGCCTACGAGCTGTGGAAGGCCGCCATCGAGGCCGGCGGCCCCGACAACATCACGCTCGCGCTGGTACGCATCGGCGAGTAGGGCCCGCTCCGTACGACGGCCCCGACGGCCCCGGCGGCACGGCGGCTGGGCGGCTGGGCGGCTGGGCGGCACGATCGCTCGGCGGCGCCCGGCAGCCCAGCGGCGCGGCGGCGCGGCGGCCCGACAG
>NZ_JBSGZO010000858.1:0-1755 GCF_053611045.1 Streptomyces sp. NPDC054841
CTCATACTGGGCGTATTCGGGCGATCCGACAACGCAGCGAGGTGCCGTAGCTGTCGTCGTGCGCCCGCCGGGGATTACGGGACAGCCCTTAGGACGGTCGCGGAGCTCGTCTGTCCTTGCGCTGCGCGAGTTCCTCGTCGTCGACGAGGACGAGCATGGGCTTGTCAGGCTCGCACATCATCGTGACGACGAACCGACTCCGCACGTCCGTGCGATTATTGCCGTCCTGGTAGTGGATCACGTCGCCACCGGGCTCCCAGAACGCCTCCCCGGCCCGAATCACCCGCTCCGGCTCTCCCTCGAGCTCGAACAGCATCTCGCCCTCCAGCACGTAGCCGAAGGCCGGGCCGAAGTGCCGGTGCGGAGGTGTGCCGGGGTCGCCAGGGGGAAACTCGACAAGCACCGTCATGGCGTGTGCACCGTCCGGAACGGAGGGTGGTTTCGCCTCCTGGATCACGGTGACCGCGGTCTTCCAGGCCTCGGATCGCCGCCCCTGGTTTTCAGGTGAATTGGCCACCGGTTCATTGTTCGCCATCACGCCACCTCCGGTTTCGGCACCGATACGGAGAGCGCATATCAAAAACACTACGCGGCGAGGGGACGGCATGCGGCTGCGACGGATTCGCCACCCGAGCCGCGCCGAGCGCAGCGTAAAGATGCAATGACAGAGCGCGCACTCGGCTCCGCCCGGCCCGGGCCGTGGACGTGGGATCCGCCTCACCGCCCGGCTCCGCCCTTGTGGGCGTACGGTGGTCGCAGACGTCATTTCGATCCGCGGGCAGTCGATCGAGCGCGGTCGGCAAGCACGACAGAGCAGCGCCGGGCCGACACCGCGGACGGCTCCAGCCGCTCGGCTCGGAGCGGCCGGTTCGATTCGTACCCACTGCCTCCGCGTGCAACGGATGGAAATCCTGCCCCGGACGTCCTCGGGAACCTCATCAACTCGACGAAGGGTGCGTCATGAAGACCACAGTCCTGGGGGGAAGCGGCCTGATCGGCTCACAGGTGGTCGAACGGCTGAGAGCGGCCGGCGACGACGTCGTACCCGCTTCGCTGTCCACCGGGGTCGACGTGATCAGCGGCAAGGGCCTGGACCAGGTTCTCGCAGGCGCCGATGTAGTGGTCAACCTGATCAACTCCCCCGTGTTCGACGAGTCCTCCATCGGCTTCTTCGAAACGTCGATGAACAACGTCGGTGCCGCGGCGGAGGCGGCAGGTGTCCGCCACCATGTGATTCTCTCGATCGTCGGCGTGGACCAAGTGCCCCAACTCGACTACTACCGGGCCAAGGTCGCCCAGGAGAACGCCCTCAAGGCCGCGCCGACGCCGTACTCGATCGTGCGCGCCACGCAGTTCTTCGAGTTCGTCGAAGCGATCATGTCCTGGACGACCGACGGTGACACCGTCCGCCTGCCTTCCACCCCCGTGCAGCCGATGGCCTCCGCCGACATCGCCGCGGCGGTCGCGAAGGCGGCCTCCGACAGCCCGTTGCAGGGCATCCGCAACATCGCGGGCCCCGATGTCTTCTCTCTCGACGAGCTCGGCCGGATCACCCTGGCCGCACGCCCCGACGGCCGCCACGTGGTCACCGACGACCAGGCGGGCATGTTCGCCGCGGTCACAGGAGACGTGCTGACGGCACCGAAGGACGCCGACCTGGCCCCCACGCACTACAGGGACTGGCTGCAGCGGCAATAGTCCGGCGCGGAGAGAGCGAGGTGGTCAGGCCGGGGCGCCCTCGCAAGCTCCAGCACC
>NZ_JBSGZO010000859.1:0-1720 GCF_053611045.1 Streptomyces sp. NPDC054841
CCCCTGTGGAAGGCCGAGGCGCTGCCGCGCGCTCAAGAAACACCCCGCACGCCCCTGACCTGGGGTGATCTCGAAGATGCAGAGATCAAGAATCATGTCAAGTCACGCTTTTTCGGGAGTTAACCGAAACGTCTCCGTCGCCTTCACTCGAAGTGCGGGCCGGCATTCACGGCCACCTCGGAGACTGGAGAACGACCATGACCACCCAAGCGCCGGACCCTCACCACGGAAGCGAGCCTCCCGTGCGCCCCACCCGCACCGCGTCCGTCCTGCGCTGGACGGCCAAGCTCGGGCGGGCTCTGCGTAAAGCCCTGACCCGGTCGGCCGCACTGCTCGGACGTGTCGCCGACTTCCTGGCCCCGGGAGCGCGCCGCGGGCGTTGGGGTCCCGCGTGGCCGGCCGCGCTGGTCGGTCTGGTTGCCAGTGCGGGACTGCTGAGCGTGCTGTTCATGCACACACCGTCGCTCGTCTATCAAGGCGTCGCGAAGATCATCGACACCTCCCCACCGGCAGGGCTGCGTCCCTTCTACACCCAGAAGATCAACTGGCACTCCTGCGGTACCGGTGTCCAGTGCGGTCAGCTGGAGGTGCCCCTGGACTACGCCGACCCGGGTGGGCCCACGATCGAGCTGGCCCTTGCCCGCAGGCAGGCGACCGACCCGGGCGAGCGGATCGGCTCTGTGGTGTACAACCCGGGAGGCCCGGGCGGATCCGGTATCGAGATCGTGCAGGCTGATCCGGACATGTTCTCCACCCCACAGGTGCGCTCCCGGTACGACTTCGTGAGCTTCGACCCGCGCGGTGTCGGGCAGAGCGCGCCGATACGCTGCGCACCCATGCTGTCGGCCGACCCCGTCACGGTCGACGCCACGCCGGACAACCCGGCCGAGGTCACCAAGTACGTCGATGTCAACAAGGAGTTCGCCGCCTCCTGCCAGGCCAACTCCGGGGCGCGGCTGGCCCATGTCTCCACCGAGGAGAGCGCTCGGGACATGGACGTGCTCCGCGCGGCTCTCGGGGACGAAAAGCTGCACTACATCGGCGTGTCCTACGGCACCTACCTGGGCACCCTCTACGCCGAGCTGTTCCCCGACCAGGTCGGCCGGCTGGTTCTCGACGCGGCCGTCGACCCGCGGGTCGACGCGCTGGACGCGACGCGCGAGCAGGCCGCCGGGTTCGAACTGGCCCTGGATGCTTTCCTGGCCGACTGTGCCGGCCGGCCGGACTGCCCGCTGGGCACCGACCTGCCCGGGGCTCGGCAGCGTCTCGACGAGCTGCTGACGAGCCTGGACCGCAAGCCGCTGCCGGCGGCCGAGGCGGGCACCCTCGACAAGGACACCGCCCTTTCGGCCATCCTGGGGGCGCTCTACTCCAAGGACGCCTGGCCCCAGCTGCGGGCGGCCCTGGAACAGGCGCAGGCGGGCAACGGGGCGGACCTGGGTCTGATGGCTCTCTCCGGCGTCGGCATCGGCCAGGAGGCGTTCACGGCGATCGACTGCCTGGACCATCCCCCGGCCGTGACCTCGGCCGAGCAGGTCCAGGCCGAGATTCCCTCCTTCCGGCAGGCGTCCCCCGTGTTCGGGGAGTGGCTCGCCTGGAGCGCGCTGAGCTGCGCGGACTGGCCGGCCAAGCCGGTCGGCACCCCGCACGCGGTCAATGCTCCGGGAACGCCGCCGATCCTGGTGGTGGGCACCACCCGGGACCCGGCCACCCCGTACCC
>NZ_JBSGZO010000860.1:0-1718 GCF_053611045.1 Streptomyces sp. NPDC054841
CCTAGAAGATTGCTGAAAATCTCGGGTTCTGGCCCCGGCTCGGTGGAGTCGGGGCCAGTCTTGTAGGCATGCAGGGGGAATGGGCTGGGGAGATGGTCGGGCCGGATGTGTGGGAGACTTGCCGGGAGTTGATCCCGGCAGGGAGTGTGTTCGCGTTCCTGGCGGAACATCGCGAGGTGCTGTTCCCGCCGTCGATGTTCGCGGACATGTATCCGTCGTCCAACGGCCGTCCGAGTCTGCCGCCGCAGGTGCTGGCCGCGACGGTGGTCCTGCAGAGCCTGCAGGGGCTGTCTGACTTCGAGACGGTCCAGGAACTGCGGTGTGACCTGCGGTGGAAGGCCGCCTGCGGGCTCGGGCTGTACGACACCGCGTTTGATCCGTCGCTGCTGACGTACTTTCGGCGCCGCCTGCGTCATTCGGCCGACCCGACGCGGATCTTCACCAAGGTCAGGGAAGTCGTGGCCGCTACCGGCGTACTCAAGGGCAAGCAGCGGCGCGCGCTGGACTCCACGGTGCTCGATGACGCGGTGGCCACCCAGGACACCGTCACCCAGATCATCTCCGCCATCCGCCGGGTGATCCGCGAGGTCCCCGGCGCTCCGGAGACCGCCGCGGAGCACTGCCGGGCGCACGACTACACCGACCCGGGCAAACCGAGGATCGCCTGGGACGACGAGAAGGCTCGCGCCGCACTGGTCGACGCGCTGGTCACCGACGCCCTCAACCTGCTCGGACACCTGCCCGAGCAGAATCTGGGAGAGAAGGCGGCGAACGCGGTCGGCCTGCTGGCCCTGGTCGCCGGGCAGGACGTGGAACCCGCCGAGGACTCCGACGGGCGCGACGGACGCTGGCGCATTGCCAAGCGCACGGTGGCCGACCGGACGGTGTCCACCGTCGACCCCGATGCGCGGCACATCCACAAGAACCGCAGCCGTCACCAGGACGGCTTCAAAGGGCATGCGTCTTTCGAGCCGGAGACCGGCCTGTTCACGGCCGTCGCCCTGACCAGCGGCTATGGCCCCGACAACCACGAGGCCGCCGTCGCCTGCGATCTGCTGGCCGATGAGGAAGAGGGCACGGAGTTAACCGTGCTCGGCGATTCTGCCTACGGAACCGGCGATCTGCGCGCACAACTGCAGGCCGACGGCCACACCCTGGTGATCAAGCCGCCGCCGCTGCGGCAGGCAGTCCCCGGCGGCTTCACCATCGACGACTTCCGTATCGACCTGGCTGCCGGCACCGCGACCTGCCCGGCCGGACACACCGCCAACCTCGGCCAGATCAAAGCAGACGGCGCCCGCACCGCCCAGTTCAAGCGCGTCTGCACGGGCTGCCCTCTGCGGACGCGTTGCACCACCTCCAAAACCGGACGCACCCTCAACGTCCACCCCCAGTACGAACTGCTGGCCGCCGCCCGGGCCCAGGCCGCCACCGACACCGTCTGGCAGGACGAGTACCGCCGATGGCGGCCACCCGTCGAACGCGCCATCGCCTGGCTCGTCGCCAGGGGCAACCGCCGGGTTCCCTACCGCGGCGTCATCGCCAACAACATCTGGCTCCACCACCGCGCCGCCGCCCTCAACCTCCGCCGACTGATCAACCTCGGACTCACCCGGAAGAGCAACACCTGGCATCTCGCCCCGGCCACCGCGTAGCGCAAAGGGCCGCCCGGCCTGCGGCCGGACAGCCCCTCAACAAGATTTTCAGCAGCCTTCTAG
>NZ_JBSGZO010000861.1:0-1707 GCF_053611045.1 Streptomyces sp. NPDC054841
CAAGGCTGACGTGGTGCGCCGCCGCTGAGGCGGCGGCGCACCGGGCCTTTCCCACACGCATACGCGGAAGCGCGGGAGATCGTGTTCGATTTTCTTGATATGGACAAGCTGCTAGGGGCCTTCTGGGTGACGGTTCAGCTCACCGTCTACTCGGCCCTCGGCTCGCTGATATGGGGAACACTGCTGGCCGGCATGCGGGTCAGCCCGATTCCGCTCATGCGGGGTTTCGGCACCGCCTATGTGAACGTGGTCCGTAACATCCCGCTCACCGTGGTCATCGTCTTCACGTCCCTGGGCCTCTTCCAGACGCTCGGCGTCACCCTCGGGTCAGACGACTTCAAGGTGATCAACTTCAGGCTCGCGGTACTCGGTCTGATCGCCTACACGTCCGCGTTCGTGTGCGAGGCGCTGCGGTCCGGCATCAACACGGTGCCGGTCGGACAGGCCGAGGCGGCGCGTGCGCTCGGTCTCAGCTTCACCCAGGTACTGAGGCTCATCGTCCTCCCGCAGGCCTTCCGCTCGGTCGTGAACCCCCTGGCCAACGTGCTGATCGCGCTGACCAAGAACACGACCGTTGCCGCGGCCATCGGCGTTGCCGAGGCCGCGTACCTGATGAAGGAGTGGATCGAGACGTACGCCGCGCTCCTGCTGATCGCCGGCGTCTTCGCGCTCGGCTTCATCTGCCTCACGCTGCCGACCGGACTGGTCCTCGGCTGGGTGAGCAAGAAGGTGGCGGTGAAGCGATGACCTCCGTTCTCTACGACGCCCAGGGGCCGCGCGCCAAGCGCCGCAACATCCTCTACACGGCGGTCTTCCTGGTCGCTGTCGCGGCCGTCCTGTGGTGGGTCTACGACAGCCTCAACTCCAAGGGCCAGCTCGACTGGGTCAAGTGGGAGCCGTTCTTCACCAGCACCCAGCCCTACGTGACCTACATCTGGCCCGGGCTCCAGAACACCCTGACCGCGGCGGCCCTCGCTCTGGTCATCGCGCTCCCGCTCGGAGCGTTCTTCGGCATCGCCAGGCTCTCCGACCACCGGTGGGTACGGGCTGTCTCCGGCACGGTCGTGGAGTTCTTCCGCGCCATCCCGGTGCTGATCCTGATGCTGTTCGCCAACCAGGCGTACTCCGACTTCACCAACATCAGCAGCGATGTCCGCCCGCTGTACGCGGTGGTCACCGGCCTGGTGCTCTACAACGCCTCGGTCCTCGCCGAGATCGTCCGGGCGGGCATCCAGTCCCTGCCCCAGGGCCAGACCGACGCGGCCAAGGCGATCGGCATGCGCAAGGGCCAGACGATGCGGTACGTGCTCCTGCCGCAGTCGGTGACGGCGATGCTGCCGGCGATCGTCAGCCAGATGGTGGTCATCGTGAAGGACACCGCCCTCGGTGGCGCGTTGCTCACCTTCTCCGAACTGCTGGCCTCGGTCCGCCCGATGAGCGCGAACTACGGCGCGAACACCATCGCCAGCTTCACCGTCGTCGCCCTCATCTTCGTCGCGCTGAACTTCACGCTCACCACGTTCGCGAGCTGGCTGGAGCGCAAGCTGCGGCGCGGGAAGAAGAGCACGGGCGCGGTAGTGCACGCCTCGCCCGGCGGTGGTCTGGAGACGATTGGCCCTGCCAAGATCCAGACGTCCGGCGACTTCCATTCCGGCGACGGAGGCGGCGGCATGGGAGGCGGCGGCATCTGACCGCATGGCTCAGAAG
>NZ_JBSGZO010000862.1:0-1697 GCF_053611045.1 Streptomyces sp. NPDC054841
CTTCGAAGCAGCGCAGTCCGCCCGCCGGGCGGACCGGACTTCGAAGACACGACCGGCCCCTGGCCGAGCAAGTCGGTCAGGGGCCGGCCCCATGAGCGTTGCCCGCGAGCGGTCACCGTTCCCCAATGTTTCCCGGCCCGAACGGGCACGGGACGGGCACGGCCACCGCTGAGATGGCCGAGCTGTTCGGGAGGTGCCGCTCCTGCCCTGTCAGTGGCTGAGGCGGACGGAGACCTGCGTATCCGTCTCATTGACCCTGACGGCGTGGATTTCGCCTCGGGCCTTGTTGTAGTCCCCCGTGCCTCCGGTGACCGCGAGGGTGATGTCACCGGGGCCGGCAGCGGTATTGGTGAACCGGCCTTGGAAGGTGATCTGCCCGTGTTCCAGAGAAAGGGAGCCCACACACAGCAGGTCGAACTCATCAGCAGGGGCCGTTCGGGTCGTTGTGCAGACCTCCCCGTAGTTGCCGACCGTGGCGTTTTCACGGAGGAGATCCCCGCTGACGACGATTTCGTCCCCTTGGCCGGCTCCGGGCAACCCGTCCGCATCAAGGGAAGTGAACTGGGTCTGCCTCGCGATCAGATCGAGGTTCTTCTCAGGACCGGTACTGCTGGTAGCCGATGCCGGGTGCGAGCAGACAAGGAGAGCAGCCAATCCGGTGGCCGCGCTCAGACCGACATGCTTGAAGTGACGCACTCTGTGCTCCTGTGGGACCAAGGGGGCGGCTCACTGACCATGTGTCAAGTGACGTAACCGATTCCCAGGTCAGCCTCATGTGGATCACGCGGTTCCGCGACTCGTGCCTACCCATCCAGGTGAAACGACCGGAGGCGGCGGGCAGGCGGAGGAGCTGGGAAGTACGTGAGTGCAGGTACCAAGTACTCTTCCGGCATGACGACGTACAAGGCCGTTGAACCGAGTGTTGACGCGATGATCGAGGACCTCAGGACACTCGTCGAAATCGAGTCTCCATCGCGCGATCTCGACGCCTTGACGGCATCGGCCAAAGCTGTCGCCGCTGTCATCGAGAGCCGCCTCGGCGGGCAGGCCGTCCTCGTCGAGAGCGAAGCCGGGCCGCACGTCCACTGGTCGGCCGGTGGCGATCCCCAAGTACTGGTACTCGGTCACCATGACACGGTGTTTCCGCTCGGCACCCTTGAACGCCGCCCGTTCATGACCGAAGACGGGCATGCGACGGGCCCCGGGGTCTTCGACATGCTCGGCGGTTTGGTGCAGGCCGTTCATGGCCTGGCGACGCTCGACGACCGGTCAGGCGTCGAGATCCTGGTGACCGCCGACGAAGAGGTCGGCTCCCGCTCCTCTCGGGCTCTCATCGAAGAACGAGCCATTGCCTGCGGCGCTGTACTCGTGCTCGAGGGCGCCGCTGATGACGGAGCCCTGAAGACCGGCCGCAAGGGCTGCGGCACGTTCCACGTCTCCATCGCGGGCCGGGCGTCGCACGCGGGCCTTGAGCCCGAAGCCGGGGTCAACGCCCTGATCGAGGCGTCGCACCAGGTGCTGGACATCGCAGCGCTTGGTCGACTCCACATGGGCACGACCGTTACCCCGACCGTCGCGTCCGCAGGAACCCTGGACAACGTTGTTCCCGCGGAGGCGACCGTCATCGTCGACGTCCGCGTCGAGTCGGCCGGCGAGAAAGAACGAATCGAATCCGCGTTCGCGGCTCTGGCTCCGCA
>NZ_JBSGZO010000863.1:0-1689 GCF_053611045.1 Streptomyces sp. NPDC054841
TATGCCCGGACCATCGAGTCCTGTTGACAAGACGAGGTCGGCTCCGCGCCCACCGGCGGACATCGAGACACACGAGACGACGGTGGACCTGCCTCCAGAAGAGCCAGAGCGGTCGTGACGAGGCAGGTCAGGACGTCTTTCGTTGGCTGGGTTCGCTATCCGCTCCAGCTGCGGTTCTCTGTTCATAGTCCGAGCCGGTTGTGCGGATCACCTCTCTCCACTGCCTGAGCCTCAGCTCTGAAGCAGACCGAGGGCCGTACCGCTCGCTGGGGTTGCGAACGGCTGGTGGGATGACGTGCCTCGAGCACTTCCATTAGGGAGCACGCGCACCCTGCACAGGCTCTGGCCTGCAGAAAAAACGACAGAGGAGGCTGAATGGAGATCACCGGGTTACCGGCTCCCGTGTTCTGCGGGGTCGACTGGGCCGAAGACCACCACGACATCGCGCTGGTCGACGCCAACGGAAGGCAACTCGCCAAGCAGCGGATCAGTGACGATGCCGAAGGGTTTACCCAGCTCACCGCGTTGTTGATCGAGCACGGGGACCGCGCGGACGCTCCGATCCCTGTCGCGATCGAGACCTCCCGGGGGCTGCTCGTGTCGTGCCTGCGGGCCACTGGCCGGCCGGTCTACGCAATCAACCCGCTGGCGGTCGCCCGCTACCGGGATCGCCACTCCGTCGCCCGGAAGAAGTCCGACGCCATCGACGCCGCGGCCCTGGCCCACATCCTGCGGACCGACATGGCCGCCCACCGGCCACTGCCCGCGGACTCCGAGCTCGTGCAGGCGATCGCCGTGCTCGCACGGGCCCAGCAGGACGCCGTCTGGGCCCGCGGCCAGGCCCACAACAAGCTCCGCTCCCAGCTGCGCGAGTTCTACCCGGCGATCCTGGACGCCTTCGCCCAGCACAAGCACGGCCTGTGCTCGCGGGAGGCCCGCACCATCCTGGCCGCGGCCCCGACTCCGACCGCGGCCGCAAAGCTGACGCGACGGCGGCTGCAGTCCCTGCTCAAGCAGGCTGGCCGGGTCCGCGGCATCCAGGCCGAAGCCAACAGGCTCCACGAGGTCTTCCAGCGCGACTACCTCCACCAGCTCCCGCAGGTCGAGGCAGCCCTCGGTCAGCAGACATCAGCTCTGCTCCGACAGCTGAACACCGCCTGTCACAACGCAGACCAGCTCGAAGAAGCCACAGCCCAAGCCTTCAACGAGCATCCGGACGCCCCGATCATCCGCAGCTTTCCCGGCCTTGGATCCTTAACCGGGGCCCGCGTCCTTGCTGAGATCGGCGACGACCGGAGCCGGTTCGCCAATGCCAGCTCGCTGAAGGCCTACGCCGGAAGCGCCCCGGTCACCCGGGCCAGCGGCAAGAGTTGCGTGGTCATGAGCCGGAAGGTCAAGAACCAGCGCCTGGCAGCTGTCGGCTACGTATGGGCGTTCGTCTCCCTCACCAGGTCACCGGGTGCCAGAGCCCACTACGACCGCCGCAGAGAAGCCGGCGACCGCCACGTCGCAGCACAGCGCAACCTGTTCAACCGCTTCATGAGCATGCTCTTCCACTGCCTCCAGAACGGAACGGCATACGACGAGACGAAGGCCTTCCCGCCTCAGCCACCGCAAGATCTCTCTGCCACCGCGGCTTGACGCCTATCCGCGTGGGATGTCTTGTCCCCGGCGACCGCGTCCGGCCGG
>NZ_JBSGZO010000864.1:0-1681 GCF_053611045.1 Streptomyces sp. NPDC054841
CGACGATCCCCGCGCCCGCCGTCGCCGCCGAGTCCGGCGCCACTCCGCCCGCGACCGCGCCGGCCGGCGGCTCCGGGGCCGGCAGGTCCCTCCCCGCAGGCGCGCCCGGACGGATGCCGCGCTGGCTTCCCCGTGCCATGGTGCTGGCGCTGGCCCTCTATGCCTGCTTCCAGCTCGGCAGCTGGGCCTTCCACCAGCTCATCGGGCTGTTGATCAACGTTCTGATCGCGTTCTTCCTGGCACTGGCGATCGAGCCCGTCGTCGGCCGGATGGCGGCCCGAGGCATGCGCCGCGGCCTTGCCACCTTCCTTGTCTTCTTCGGCGTCATGATCGTCGGCATCGGTTTCGTCGTGCTGCTCGGCTCGATGCTGGCGGGCCAGATCGTCGAGATGGTCGAGGACTTCCCCAAGTACCTCGACCAAGTGATCAACTGGATCAACCACACCTTCCGCACGGAGCTGTCCCGCGTCGCGATCCAGGACAGTCTGCTGCGCTCCGACTGGCTGCAGAAGTACGTCCAGAACAGCGCGAGCGGTGTGCTCGACGTCTCCGCGACCGTGCTCGGCGGGCTCTTCAAGCTGCTCACGATCTTCCTGTTCTCGTTCTACTTCGCGGCCGACGGGCCCCGGCTGCGCCGCGCGCTGTGCTCCGTACTGCCGCCGGCGAAGCAGGCCGAGGTGCTGCGCGCCTGGGAGATCGCCGTCGACAAGACGGGCGGCTATCTCTACTCCCGCGGGCTGATGGCCCTGATCTCCGGCGTCGCCCACTACATCCTGCTGGCCATGCTCGGTGTGCCGTACGCCCCGGCGCTCGCGGTGTGGGTCGGGCTCGTCTCCCAGTTCATCCCCACGATCGGTACGTATCTGGCGGGTGCCCTGCCGATGCTGATCGCGTTCACGACCGAGCCCTGGTACGCGGTGTGGGTGCTCGGCTTCGTCCTGATCTACCAGCAGTTCGAGAACTATGTGCTGCAGCCCAAGCTCACCTCAAAGACGGTGGACATCCACCCGGCGGTGGCATTCGGCTCGGTCATCGCGGGCACCGCGCTGCTGGGCGCGGTCGGTGCGCTGATCGCGATTCCAGCGGTCGCGACGCTCCAGGCCTTCCTCGGCGCGTATGTGAAGCGGTACGCCGTGACGGAGGACCCGCGTATGCACGGGCATCGGCGCCACGGTGAGGCGGTGCTGGCCCGGGTGCAGCGTGCGCTGCGCAGCAAGAGGGAGGAGGCGCCGCCCGCGGAGGAGAGCGGCGCCTGAGACTCCGTGCGCGTACGGGCGCCAGCGGTGCGCCGGCTCCGCCTTCGGCAGCATCCGGCGCAGCCAGGACGGCAGCCACCACGCGCTGCGGGACCGCGCAGACGGCGTCCACGGAGGCGCGGGCCGGGCCGCCCGCTGTCAGCGTTTCCGGCGCGACCCGCGATGCTCTACGACACGGTGGGACCCGCGTTGCCGGCCACCGTCGAGCCCGACCAGTTCCAGTCCACCCTTGAGTTCAAGGTGAACTTCCTGCGGCCGGTCCGTCCCGGCCGGCTCCTCGGGCACGGGCGCATCGTCCACCGCGACGGAGACCTGGCCCACCTCGAGGCCGGCCTCACCACCACCGACGGGGCACTCGTCGCCACGGCCACCGCGACCGCCCGGGTGATCAGCCTTGCCGAGGCGCGCAGCGCCGTCTGAACCCC
>NZ_JBSGZO010000865.1:0-1668 GCF_053611045.1 Streptomyces sp. NPDC054841
TGGACCGGCATCTGCACCACCTGCCACCAACCCCTGCCGGCCAGAACACGCACAACACCAAGATCAAGACAGACCTAACGGAGTCCTACTAGGGGTTTGTTGAGCTGCCACTTTCGACCAAAGCGCCTCTGCATCACCATTTGTGCCACATACTGCTTAATGCCTCTCGCGCCGCAGGTTGTGAGCCGCTGATGAAGGCGCGGATGCTGGCTGGCTGATGCCGCGATGCGACCTGGTGCCCGCGTACGCCGCGCGCCCGTGCATCGTCTACTCGGCCGGTAACGCTGGGGCGGGCGCGAGCCTCTGCAAGACCCGCGGCGGCACCCAATCTCGCTCGTTCCTCGTCCTCCTGGCGCTGCTCGTCGCGAATCTCCTGATCTCTGCGGCAGCTACGGAACGCGCAATCGATGGTGCCGGAGAAGACGATGAAGGCCCGCGGCATACCCTCGCCCGACCGCGCCGAAGCCGTGCTCTTGGCCCTGTACGAACCCCGAGCCACTCAGCAGACCGCGCCCCGTCGCGGACTGCTGAACTAAGCCGGCACATGCCCCGACGCGCTCGTTCGGCGCGAAGACCCGGATCCGGCCGCACCTCCCGTCCGAGTCAGACCACGACTACCGCGGATGCAGAGCCGCGCGGGCCGCGAGAAGGAACGCGTTGCTCGCCTCGTCGAAGCTGGGAAGGTTCAGATCGGGGCCGTCATCTGCTGGGCCGCAGAGTGTCGGGATCAACGCCGCGCTCAGTCCCATGCGCGTGAACAACTGGCGTAGTTCTGCCAAGACTCCGACGGTGCTGTCCTCAGGCGTACCGATCGTGTGCCAGGCGCCTTGCGCGATAGTGATCAACTCCCATGCGCGACTCGCATCCTGTCTGTGAGTACTCGTCCGCGCAGCAACTTGCTCCATCGCACTCCGTTGACGTGCGTGATTCTGCATCATGATCGCGAGCACCTCGGCGGATGTCTGCAATACCCGCGCAGCCGATGCCACTTCTTCAGGCCCCTCCAATCGCACCACCCAGCCCTTATGCGACATGTCTGCTGCCAACGGCTTCAACCCGGCAATACGCAAGCGCGTTTCCTCCTCCTCGGCCGAGGGTTCCAGGTTGAGGGCGTAGTCGTGGTGGCTGAGCACTGCTTGCAAGAAGGACGCATAGGCTTCCCGTTGGATAGCGCGCCGCCACTGGACATGCTCTATTTGGCCTTGTGCTCGCACGGCGTCGAGCGCGGCGCTGTAGCTCGCGTCTGCTTGAGCTAGGGCGCGTATCGAGTCGTGATCAATAGGTGGCTCGGGTGAGGTCTTTAATCCAGATCATCGAGGCGCGTAGGTGCAGGCCGGCGAGGTAGCTGTCCGGGGTCTTGTCATATCGGGTGGCGATGCCTCGCCAGGCCTTCAGCTTGTTGATCAGGCGCTCGACGGTGTTCCGTTCCTTGTAGAGGTCGGTGTCGTGGCTGACGGGCCGGCCGCCCCTGGAGCCCTTCCTGTTCCGGTTGGCGGCCTGGTCCCTCTTCTCCGGGATGACTGCCTTGATCCCCCGTTGGCGCAGGTGTGCCCGGTTGCCGCGGGACGAGTAGGCCTAATGGGACGCGAAGGACGGTAAGCGAGCCCTGATCTTGGTCACCGGCCTTCCGGGCGCGGAGCAAGCCTTTGAGTATGCCCGGACCATCGA
>NZ_JBSGZO010000866.1:0-1652 GCF_053611045.1 Streptomyces sp. NPDC054841
AGAAGCCGTATCTCAACCGAACGTGATCCGTTGATTTCTGCTGGTCAGGCATGGTTTTGCTCGGGGTGAGGGAGGCATGCGGCGTCTTGTATCCGCTTCATGACCGAGGGGTGCGCGGTGGCGTCGGTGCTGGGAATGCTGGAGGAGCGGGAGGCGGCTGCCCGGGTGCGGGTGGAGGGCCTGCGGGAGGAAGCCGCGCGGTTGGCTGAGGTGTTGGAGGCCGCGGAGATCGAGCTGGACCGGCGGGTGATCGCGCGGGAGGAGCTGGTCGAGGCCCTGGCCTTGTCCGCCGCCGAGACGACTGCCGTGACCGAGGCGGAGCAGGAAACGGTGCCCTCACCGGTGCCGGGGTCGGTGGTGCCGCCCTGGCGGGACGTGCTGCCGGTGACCGTGCTCGCGCCCGACTACCAGCGGATTCTGGGCGTGTTGGAGGAGCGGCGGTCCGCGGGCAAGGGACCGGTGAAGGCCAAGGAGATCGCGGCGGAGCTGGGCCTTGGGACCACGCCGGCGAAGGTCGAGGGGGTGCGTTCGAAGGCCAGGCGCCTGGCAGAACGCGGGTGGCTCCTCCTGGAGGCATCGGGGATGTTCAGTGCCGGCCGGCGGCCCGTGGCCGTGCCAGACGCCGGCTCATCCGCGTGACCATCGACCACCGGATCACCGCCTCGCTGCTGGCCGGCAAACGTCTCGTAGTCACGGGCCAGACGGCGGGAGTTCATCAGCCATGCGAACGTGCGCTCTGCCACCCAGCGTCTGGGGAGGACCACGAACCCTGTCATGTCGTCGGTGCGCTTGACAATCTCCAAGGTCAGGGCGAGTTTGTCCCGGCACCAGTCGACGAGGCCGCCGGTGTAGCCGCCGTCGGCCCAGACGAGGGTGATGTCGCGGTGCAGACGGCGCAGCCGGGTCAGCAGTCCTGCCGCGGCGTCCCGGTCGCCGATGTTCGCGGCGGTGACCGCGACGACCAGGAGCAGGCCCAGCGTGTCGGTCACGATGTGCCGTTTGCGGCCCGGCACCTTCTTTCCGCCGTCGTAGCCGCGTGAGGCGGCCGGCACCGTCGCGGCGGCCCGCACCGACTGGGCGTCGATGATCCCCGCGGTGGGCTCGGCCTCGCGGCCTTCGCGTTCACGGACCTTCCCGCGCAGCCGGTCGTGGAACTCGGTGATCAGCCCGTGCTCGCGCCAGCGGCGGAAGAAAGCGTAGACCCGGCTCCAGTCGGGAAAGTCCGCGGGCATCGCCCGCCAGGAGATCCCGCCCGCGACCAGGTAGCGGATCGCGTCCAGCAGTTGGCGGTGGCAGTAGCCCTCGGGGCGTCCGCCCCGCCCATTCAGCCAGGCAGGCACTGGCAGCAACGGCCGCACGGCCGCCCACTCCGCGTCCGTCATGTCCGACGGATACCGGCGCACCCGATCGGGATGATCGGCCGCGTTGCCGTACACATGCGCGAGGCAATCACACGATGGAGCAGCCGAGTTGAACTGGACCGGCTCGGACACGTACAACAAGGACACCAGGGCCTCCCGGCACTGCTCGGTCAGATTCGCATCCCCGAGCTACCGAGAGGCCCTGTCTTCATGCGCGTACAACGGGAAGATCACCCAGGTGGGAAGCCTGTTCGAACCACACGTTCCATGATCGGTTGAGATACGGCTTCT
>NZ_JBSGZO010000867.1:0-1645 GCF_053611045.1 Streptomyces sp. NPDC054841
TCCTGCAGGGTCACCTTGATGCCGTCGCTGTAGTCGAACTTCGTCCCCAGCTTGGGGACGGCGACCACCGACACATACGCGTTCTTCTCGGCGTCCAGGTCCACGCGGTAGTTGAGCTTTCCGTCGGGGCCGATGGACGAACGGTACGTGGTACCGGCCTTCAGCGCCTTGGCGTTCGCGGTGCTCTCCTCGCCCTCGACCGGCTGCGCGTCGGCGTCGAAGACGTACGGATTCGGCCGTCCGGCCGCCCAGGCCGGCTGAACCGGCAGCGCCGCCACCGCGCACACCGCCGCCACCCCGGCCAGCGTCACCCGGCCCCTGCTGCGCTGACTCATCTACGCGCTTCCCCTTGTCGTCTCCATGGCCGCCCTGCGTCGCGCCCGTACAAGCACGAGCCCGAGCCCGGCGATCAGTACGGCCGCGCCGCCCGCCGTCGCGGCGGTCGCAGTGCCGGTCCATCCTGCCCCGCCGGTCCCACCGCTGTCTGCGCGCGTGGCCGAATCACCCTCGTTGTCCGTCTTCTTCGCGAGGACCGGGGCATCGTGCTGCGGCCCGGCCTTCTCGTCGCCGAGGACCGCCACCCGCAGCACCACACCGATCTGCGGGTTCTCCGCGAGCTCGGCGGCCTTCGCGCCGAGCGTCACGGCGATGTAGAAGTGGCCCTTGTCGTGCACCGGAATGACGTTGGGATGCGTCTCGTGGCGGTTGGTCCAGGCAACGGGAACGGTGCCCATCCGCACTGCCGCCGGACGGCCGTTGTAGACGGTCTCGGGGCTGAACTCGCCGGTGCCGCCGCCGACCGGTGCCCGCGCGGGCGTGTACACCTCGGTGCCGCCGTACGACCACTGGGAGGAACCGTCCTTCAGCCTCGGGCCTTGCCACGGACCTGGAAGCCGACGGTGTCGATGCGCAGCCCGATGCCGTCCTCGGCGAGCTGCTCGGCGACCTCGCAGGGCTGCGGCGTACCGCAGGTGTCCTCCCCGTCGGAGATCAGCAGGATCGTGCGGGTGCCGATCGCACCGTCCGGGGGCTTCGGCAGATCCTGGGCGGCCTTCTGGAGCGACAGGCCGATGGGGGTGTCGCCCTTGGGCTGTACGGAGGCCACGGCCTGCTTCAGGGCCGCCCGGTCGAGCGGGCGTACGGGCCGTGCAAGCCGGGTGTCGGTGCAGCCCTTGGGGCGGTCCGCGCCGTAGACCCGCAGGCCCGTTGGGTGGCCGTCGGGGAGCGCCGCCGCGACGGTGCCGATGGCCTCGCGGGCGGCCTCCATGCGGGTGCGTCCCGTACCGTCGTCGTCGGCCATCGAGCCCGAGGAGTCGAGCACCATCACCAGGCTGCTCCCGCCCTCCACCCGCGGTGCGGCCGCCGCCCCGCCGGCCACCTCCGCACCCGCCGCACCCGCCGCGGCCGGCAGCGGACCCGCGGCCAGCGCGAACAACGCCCCACCGACGGTGACAGCCCTCCTCGCACGGCGATGAAGTCGTACGTTCACCGGTTCCCCCTCACCCGAGTCTTCATCTTTGCCCATGCAAGCTATTCATTTGCGTAAGCGAACTCAAGGGCTTCGGTGTCACGGTCCAGAAACAGCGCCTCGGCGCCGCGGCACGGCCCGCGGGCCCGGAACAGCGCAGAGCCCCGGCCGCGCAGC
>NZ_JBSGZO010000868.1:0-1628 GCF_053611045.1 Streptomyces sp. NPDC054841
GCCCTGCACGGGCGGGATCATCCGGCCTGCTCCGAGGGGCGGTCCGGAAACGGGGTCAGCGGTCCGGGGGCCACCCCGGGGCCGTGCGGCCCGGTGCCGTTGGGGGACACGGCCGGGACGGTAGTCGGCCGGTCGCCCTTCCCCTGCGGACCGGTCTGCGTCCCGCTGCCGGACCGGTCTGCGCCGGCTCCGGCCGACTGCGCTACGCCGCCCTCGCTGGGGCCTGCCGGGGCGGGCCGCTCGGTGGCCAGCGCCGCGAACAGCAGCCCGGTCAGGTGCTCCACCTGGTCCTCCGGGCGCAAGCTGGGCGGCTGGTAGTGGGCCAGGGTGTCGACGGCGGACCGCAGCCCGCGCAGCACCATGGGCACCTCCGGCAGGTCCAGCACCGCCGATGGCGTCGGCTCCGGCAGCAGCAGGCCGGCCTGGCCAGGCCCCGAGGGCTGGGCGACCAGCGCCGGGGCCACCAGGGTGTCCGGGCCGTGCTCGTCGGTCGCCCGGTGGGCGACCACGATCCACTCCCCGGTGTCCACGGCCTGCTGGATCCGGTTCAGCACGGTGTTCACCCGTCGGCGCAGCGCCAGCCAGGCCGCAGCCCACTGGGCGTCGGCGTCGGTCCGCCGGGCCGCGGCCTCGCGGGCCTGGCACCGGTCGGCTATCCAGGCGGCGTCGCGCTGCCGGTCCTGCTCGGCCTGCTCGCTGACCAGGAACGCCCGCGCGATGGCGTCCGCGACGATGATCGCGCCGAACGCCAGCGCCATCCAGGTCGCCGGGATCGCCAGGCCCCCCAGGCCGACGCCCTGCGGGCCGAACCGCCAGCGCACCAGCGAGAAGATCGCAGCGGTGACCACCATCAGCAGTCCCAGCGCCGCGGCGGCACCGAGCCTCTGGTTACGCCGCTGCTGGCGGTCGGGGGCCGGGTGGCGCAGCAGCCGTTGCCAGGTCGCGCCGGTCCACCGGGCGGCCACGACGCCCAGCAGCGGCAGCAGCACCGCCAGGATGTACGCGGCGAGGCGCTCCTGCCCGTACCACGGAACCTTCGAGTCGATGTCCCGGCTGAACGCCTGGATCCAGAATCCCCCTTCGCCGAGCAGAAGGACCAGCTCGGTGAGGGCCAGAAACCGGCCGGAGACCAGCGGGCGGTCCACCTCCATCCGCTGCGTCAGGCGCTGCCGGTGCCGCTCGGTGTGCTCGGTTTCGCGCAGCGGCCGGACGGGGTCGGCGGCTACAGCCGTCACGTGCTGCCCGGCGTGGCTGGACCGGCGCGCTGCCTTGATCACCTCTTTCTCGCCCCGGACCAGCCCGCGCGCGGCCTGCTCGTCGAGCCCGGTCACGGTGCTGTGGGCGATCACCTGCTCGGCGGTCTCTCCACTGGAGCGCTGCGCCCCGCCCCGGTCGCCGGGCTGACGGTGCTTCTCCGCCCGGAGGATCCGCTGCACCTCTCGCTCGACCGGACCCAGCCTCAGCCGGCGGCCCCGGGAATACGTCTTGATCATGCTTGCTCCTCGTCGACTTCGCCGGTGCGTCCCGGCCTCTGCTGCCTCTAGCGGATCCCCCGCCGGTACCGCCCGACGGTCGGCGTGATCTGCGCTTGCGGGCTCGCACCGCCGCGCCCGGGCGGAGGGAGATTC
>NZ_JBSGZO010000869.1:0-1627 GCF_053611045.1 Streptomyces sp. NPDC054841
GCTCGGAGATGAGCGCTACAGCGGCGACAGGAAACTCACCGGTCCTTTCGGTGCCGTGCAGATGGGACTGATCTACGTCAATCCGGAGGGGCCCAACGGCAACCCGGATCCGATGGCTGCCGCCAGGGACATTCGCGAGACGTTCGGGCGTATGGCGATGAATGACGAGGAGACGGTTGCGCTCATCATCGGCGGCCACACGTTCGGCAAGTGTCACGGTGCCGTCGATCCCGAGTACATCGGCCCGGAACCCGAGGCCGGCCCCATCGAGCAGCAGGGCCTCGGCTGGAGGAACACTTACGGCAGCGGCAAAGGCGCAGACGCGCTCACCAGTGGGCTTGAGGGCGCATGGACCTCCGAGCCGACGAAGTGGGACAACGGGTACCTGGACAACCTGTTCAGGTACGACTGGGAGCTGACGACGAGCCCCGCCGGTGCGAAGCAGTGGACTCCCACGGATCCCTCGGCCAAGGGCACCGTGCCTGATGCTCACGATCCGTCGAAGAGACACGCTCCCATGATGCTGACGACGGACCTGTCGCTGAAGTTGGACCCGGTCTACGGGCCGATCGCGAAGAGCTTCCACGAGAACCCGGACAAGCTCGCGGTAGCGTTCGCCAAGGCGTGGTACAAGCTGCTGCACCGCGACATGGGACCCCTCTCGCGTTACCTCGGCCCCTGGATTCCCGAGCCGCAGCTGTGGCAGGACCCCGTCCCCGCGGTCGATCACGAACTCGTCACGGACGAGGACATCGCCGCCCTCAAGGGCAGGATCCTCGCCTCGGGACTGTCCGTCTCCCAGCTGGTCACCACCGCTTGGGCGTCGGCGGCGAGCTTCCGCGGCACCGACAGGCGCGGCGGGGCCAACGGGGCACGGATTCGGCTCCGGCCGCAAAAGAACTGGGAGGTCAACGACCTGCCCGAGGTGGCTGAGGCGCTGCAGACCCTTGAGCAGATCCAGCAGGACTTCAACCGCTCACAAACCGGCGGAACGAGGGTTTCACTCGCCGACCTGATCGTCCTGGGCGGGTGCGCGGCCGTCGAGCAAGCCGCGAAGAACGCCGGGCACGACATCACGGTCCCGTTCGCACCGGGGCGTACGGACGCCTCGCAGGAGCAGACGGACGTGGAGTCGTTCGCCGTGCTCGAACCCAGGGCGGATGCGTTCCGCAACTACCTCCGGGCGGGAGAGAAGCTGTCGCCGGAGACTCTCCTCCTGGACCGCGCCAACCTGCTGACACTGACCGCTCCCGAGATGACGGTTCTGATCGGCGGCATGCGGGCTCTGAACACCGGCTTCGGGCGATCCCCACACGGTGTCTTCACTCACCGGCCGGAGACATTGACCAACGACTTCTTCGTCGAGCTGCTCGACATGGGCACGGAGTGGACGGCATCGGCTTCGGACGAGAACGTTTTCGAAGGCCGGGATGGCGCCACGGGCGAGGTCAAGTGGACCGCCACCGCCGTCGACCTCGTCTTCGGTTCGCACTCCCAGCTCCGAGCCGTCTCGGAGGTCTACGCGTCCGAGGACGCGGGAGAGAAGTTCGCGCGTGACTTCGTGGCAGCGTGGAACAAGGTGATGAACCTCGATCGGTTCGACCTTCGCTGAGCCTGTGGTCCCGGT
>NZ_JBSGZO010000870.1:0-1622 GCF_053611045.1 Streptomyces sp. NPDC054841
CGGAGCTACCAGGGCTTTTGGCCAACGCAGCGAGGGTGCGTGCCGGGCGGCGCGACAGGGCAAAGCTTGCCGGGAGGGGCACTAGTCTCCGATCAGGGCGTCGACGAACGCTTCCGGTTCGAACGGCGCCAGGTCGTCCGGACCCTCGCCGAGGCCGACGAGTTTGACCGGAACGCCGAGTTCGCGCTGGACGGCGACGACGATGCCGCCCTTGGCGGTGCCGTCGAGCTTGGTGAGGACGATGCCGGTGATGTCGACCACCTCGGCGAAGACGCGGGCCTGGACCAGGCCGTTCTGGCCGGTCGTGGCGTCGAGGACGAGGAGGACCTCGTCCAGCGGGCCGTGCTTCTCGACGACGCGCTTGACCTTGCCGAGCTCGTCCATCAGGCCCGTCTTCGTGTGCAGCCGGCCCGCCGTGTCGATGAGGACGACGTCCGCGCCCTCCGCGATGCCCTCCTTGACCGCGTCGTACGCGACCGAGGCCGGGTCCCCGTTCTCCGGACCGCGGACGGTGCGCGCGCCGACCCGGTCGCCCCAGGTCTGCAGCTGATCCGTCGCGGCGGCGCGGAACGTGTCGGCCGCGCCGAGGACCACCGACTTGCCGTCGGCGACCAGCACCCGCGCCAGCTTGCCCGTCGTCGTGGTCTTGCCGGTGCCGTTGACGCCGACGACCATGACGATGCCCGGGGTGTCCAGGTCGCTCTCCGTGTTCACGGCCCGGTCGAAGTCGGTGCCGACGAGGTTCAGCAGTTCCTCGCGGAGCAGCCGCCGCAGCTCCTGCGGCGTACGCGTCCCCAGCACCTTCACGCGCTCACGCAGGTGCTCCACCAGCTCCTGCGTCGGCGCGACACCGACGTCCGCGGTGAGGAGGGTGTCCTCGATCTCCTCCCACGTCTCGTCGTCGAGATGCTCCCGCGACAGCAGTGTGAGCAGACCCTTGCCCAGCGTGTTCTGAGAGCGGGCCAGCCGCGCGCGCAGTCGTACGAGACGGCCCGCGGTCGGCTCCGGGATCTCGATCGCGGGAGCCTCCGGCTCCGCGACGACCGGGTCCTCGACGGCGGCCGGGGTCTCGACGGCCTCCTCCGCCGTGGGGAGGTCGACCTCCTCGATGGTGCGGCGTGGTTCTTCCCGCGGCGTCTCCGCCTCCTCGCCGACATGCGGCTCGGCGGGCGGAGCTGTGATGGTCGGCGTGCTGGACGGCGCCGAGGGCGGCAGCTGCTTCTTCTTGCGGCTGCTGACCACGAGTCCGCTGATCACGCCGACCGCGACCAGAGCGATGACTACAGCAAGGATGACGAATTCCATAACGTGTCCAGTATGGCGTGACCTGCCGCCTGACCATTCGCTCTCCTGGCAGGGGTCGTCGGCCCCTGCGGGCCGGGCCGGTCCGCCGCCCGGCCTTGTGCCGGCGAGAAGCCCGTGAGGGCGGAGTCACAACCCACCCAGTACCGGGAACCGGGAACCCCGGAACCGTACGGGTCGGGTCTGGTGCCCACAGCACACCCAGGGTCGGGGGGCGCCCAGTGGTTGGGGGGTCCGCCCCCCCGCCCCCCCCGGGGGTGGTAGAACACGGGGGCCGCCCCAACCCCACGCGTGGGGCGGGGGGGGCCCGTCACCGCCGG
>NZ_JBSGZO010000871.1:0-1607 GCF_053611045.1 Streptomyces sp. NPDC054841
GTGGTGTGCCCTTGCCGAAGGCGAACTGGTCAGTCACGGTGACCGACAGCCGCCACGCCGCGTCCGACACCCGCGGCTGGTACTTCTGGCGGGCGAGGACGGCCCGGCCGGGGCCCACTGCGATGCCGCGTACATCAGTGTCGGTGCGGGAGGAGCCGAGGGAAAAGCCGTATTGGGTGGCGTTGCCGATGGAGGAGACCACCGTCGCGGCGAAAGTGAGCGCGCCGCCGGAGGTGACGCTCTCGCTGGTGCTGACCCCGATGGCCGACTCCGCAACGTCGTTGCCGATCAGCTCCAACGGGTCGCCGTCTTGCGCCGAATTGTACGGGAAGCCTTCAACGATCACGGTGAAGTCGGAGTTCTGGAAGATGCCGGCTCTGCGTTCGATATCGTCGATGAAGCCTTCCCTGTTGAGTGCGGCGCGCAGCTGATCGTCCGCGGTCAGTGAGTTCGCGAGCTTCGTCGCCTCGTCGTGCGGCATGCCGACCCTGGTCAACAGATTGCGCAGCCGGAACGCCAGGGGCTGTGAACCCGGCACATCGACCACCACATCGTCCGGGCGCATCATGTCCAGCGTTGAGAGGACGTCGGCCGGCAGGCTCTGAACCAGCCCTGGCACCGCGGCACCGGGCGCCTTGCTCATGCGTACGACCTTGCCGTGCATCCTGACGTCAGCCTCGGCCGCGGGGGTACGGGTAAGAGGTTCGGGCACGTGCACCAGTAGCGAGCCCTCGAAGGAATCGTGCCCCCTGGCGATTTGTTTCGCCGGCAGTGGCCGCATCAATTCGCGGAGGGCGGCCACAACCCGCTTCGGGGAGAATTGAACCCCACGATGGGTCCGCACCGGGGTCCGGGTGGCAACCACGTCGACGTGGTAGGTGAAGTCCTGACCGAAGGAGACCGAGGAGCCGACGTAGCGCAGGCCGCTGAACCTCAGGCCTTGGATGCTGGTCTCGGATGCCCTGGTGCGCTTGCGGAAGGCGTTGAGGCCGGCGCGCAGCCGCAGCTGCCAGGAGCGGTTACCGAAGTTCAGCAACCCACCGCTCCCTCCCGCGACACCCACGTCCTTGGACTGTCCCCCGGAGCTGTTCGCCCCGCCCAGCGAGTTGAACTTCAGTGTCATCTCGTCGTGCCGCTGCCTGGGCGTCATGGCACTTCGTTCTACCGCTGAAAGGGTGATGGTGTAGTGCTCGGTAAACCCCTCAACCGTCCGCTCGAGCGTCTCCACGTAAGGCTTCCGCGGGAGCGCCATGGCCCGGGCCCGCAGGGTGTCGGGGCCGTACAGCACGTTCAGGCGGGCCTTGAAGGCACGGACTTCTTCACGGACTTCCTCCGAGCTCAGATCGAGTTCCGGCCACGACGCCTCCTTCCTGGTCTTCGTGATCCTTCTGTCCACCACGTCCACAACCGGCTCGGAGGGACTACTCTCGACGAGGCCAAAGCCCAGACCGGTACCGGCTCGCAGGGAAACGGGCAAGTGCGCAGAGATGGGTGGGGCCGAAGAGGACTGGACCTTCGGCTTCGTGGCGGACGCATCGATCACCCCCTCCGTGGCCCCGGCTGCCTTCTCGGCGGGCGCCTTCTCAGGTGCCACCACCGTGTGAGCC
>NZ_JBSGZO010000872.1:0-1603 GCF_053611045.1 Streptomyces sp. NPDC054841
GGGGTGCACAGCACCCCCACATCACCTCAGAGGAAGCGCCTGGCCCGCCACCACCAGCAGTACGTGCTCGCACTCCGCCGCGAACGCCGCGTTCAGGCGCCCCAGTTCGTCACGGAAGCGGCGGCCGGACGGGGTCGCCGGGACGACGCCCGCGCCGACCTCGTTCGTGACGGCGACGACCGTGCGCTGCGTGGCGCGCAGGGCCGTGACGAGAGCGGACGTGCGGGCGTGCAGGGCGTCGCGGCCACCGGACGCCCATCGCTCGTCGTCCCACGCGCCGACCTGGTCCATCGCGTCGGTCAGCCACAGCGCCAGGCAGTCGACGAGCAGCGGCGGGCCGTTCTCGGCGAGCAGCGGAACGAGGTCGCACGTCTCGACCGTGCGCCACGTGCCCGGCCGGCGTTCGCGGTGGTCCTCGACCCGGGCCGCCCACTCCGGGTCGTCCCCGCGCGTGCCGCTCGTCGCCACGTACAGCACCTCCGGGAACGTCTCCAGCCGCCGCTCCGCCTCCAGAGACTTCCCCGACCGCGCCCCGCCGGTCACCAGCGTGCGTCGCGGTACGTCCGGCACCGCGTGGTATTCGCCGACGTACAGCGTCGTGCCGTCCGGCACGGCCCGCGCCCCGGCCGCCGCCAGCCGCCGGTCCAGCTCGGCGCCCGGCGGCACATCGTGGTCGATGTGGACGGCGACGACATCCGTCGTGGCGCCGACCGCCCCCGCCGCCCGCAGCTTCGCCAGCCCGTCGGGCCGCCCGACGACATCGGCGACCACCATGTCGTACGACAGCGGATCGCCTTCGATCGTCCCCGCCACCGCCCCGCCCGGCGGCAGGTACAGCAGCCGCTTGCCCTCCGGCGACGTCACCTCGTACCCCGTACCCGGCGAGTCCATCGCCACCGCACGCACCCGGTGCCCGCTGATCAGTGTCAGCTCCTGCCCGTCCGGCACCCGCCCGGCCGTCGGCAGTCCTGCGGGCAGTTCCAGCGCCGGCCCGGCGTGCGGGTGCGTCAGCAGCACCTGCCGTACGCCGACGAGCGAGTGCCCGGCACGGGCGGCGGCCAGCGCGGCCCCGGGCGTCAGGTCGAGCAACAGCGCACTGTCGACGAGCAGGGCGGTCGCGGCGCGCGTCCGAGCGCCGCGGGAGGCGGCGCAGACGGCGCAGGGACAGTCGGGGCGGGGGAGGCCGGTGGGGGCCCCGGTACCGAGGAGAGTCAGTTCCACGGTCACGATCCTCCCGCGTCGCCGCCGGCGGTGCGCGCCCGGCTACGCTGCGGGCAGCAAAGCGATCAGCCAACCGATCAGCTAAACGATCAGCCGGCAGGACCTGGGAGGCGCACATGGCGTGGACGTGGCGGTTCGAGAAGTCCGACGGGACGGAAGTCCAGCCGTCCGTACAGCCGGAGGAATTCAGCACGCAGGGAGACGCGGAGTCCTGGATCGGCGAGGTCTGGCGGGACCTCGTGGAGGGCGGCGCGGACCAGGTGTTCCTGTTCGAGGACGGGAGCAAGATCTACGGGCCGATGAGCCTGCACGCCGAGGGCTGAGCCTCTGCGCGCTCTGCGCGAGGACTGCGCCCGCGGACCGGCTCGGCTCAGCGCAGCCG
>NZ_JBSGZO010000873.1:0-1589 GCF_053611045.1 Streptomyces sp. NPDC054841
CAAAGCTGTACACGGCGGCTGCCCGGCTTGCCAGAGTGATCGCACAACCCCGGTCGCAAGAAGGAGTTCTCTGTGCCGATCACGCTCTCGCGAACCCGCCTCGCCGTCGCGGCCGCCACCGCCGCCGTGCTCGCCGCCGGGGCTCCGGCCGCGTACGCGGCGCTGGACGAGGAGCCCGTCCGGGCGGCGGCGCAGGGCCAGGAGTACATCGAGACACGGCTGTTCTTCGGAACCGCGCGGCCGGACGGCGGGCCCGCCGTCGCCGACCGGCAGTTCAGCGGTTTCATCGACCGGTATGTCACGCCCGCCTTCCCCGACGGGCTCACCGTGCAGGGCGGGCAGGGGCAGTGGCGTGATGCCGGCGGGATCATCGAGCGGGAGCGGTCGTACGAGCTGATCCTGATCTACCCGGCGACCGGGGGCGGCAGCCGGGACCGGAGCATCGAGACAATCCGCACGACGTACAAGCTGCTGTACGGACAGGAGTCCGTGGCCCGGCTCGACGAGACCGTCCGGGCGGATTTCTGACGGCTTTCGCGACGGACGGCGGCTGACCGGTTCCACGGGGAAGGGCGGCCGGCCCGTTCCAGGAGGAGCAGCGGCCGAACCGTTCCACGGGGAGCAGCGGCCGGCCCGTTCCACGGCGAGCAACGGCCGGCCCGTTCCGCGGGGAGCGGCGGCGCTATCGCGGAAGACGCGCGGCGGAAGGGCGTCCGTACAGGACCGCGACAAGTGCTGCGCCAAGGAGCCCGCCGACGAGCTGGGCTGCGATGAATCCGGGGAGCGAAGCGGGGGCGATGCCGGTGAAGGAGTCCGAGAAGGCACGACCGACCGTGGCGGCCGGGTTGGCGAAGGAGCCCGATGACGTGAACCAGATCGCCGCCGCGATGTACGCGGCCACCGCGACCGGAGTCAGCCGGGCACGGCCGATCCGCTCCAGGCCGTGGACGAGCAGAACGAGACCCGCTGTCGCGACGGCCTCGCCGACGAGCAGGTGACCGGCCGAGCGCACCTGGGTGGCCCATGTCACCAGCGCCCGCCCGAACATGGCCTCCGCGAGCAGCGCACCGGAGACGGCGCCCGCAAACTGCGCGGCGACATAGAGCCCGGCTTCGGGGCCGGTGAGCCCGGATCCACCGCGGCGGTGCGACCACCGGGCAAGGAGCGTGATCACCGGGTTCAGATGGGCTCCGGAGACCGGGGCGAGCAGGGCGATCAGCAGGCCGACCCCGATGGCGGAGGCCAGTGAGTTGCCCAGCAGCTGCACTCCGGTGTCCGGGCTCATCGCGGCGGCCTGGATGCCGGATCCGACGATGACGGCCACCAGGGCCGCTGTTCCGATCAGTTCTGCCGCTGCGCGGCGCGGCAGTGTGCTGCCCTTTCCCATGACGACTCCCCCACCACGAGTTCCCGAGTGACGGAAACTATATTCCGCCATCCGGAACGATCTCAGCCAGGCGGGGCGGGCCGGAGGGGCGCGTTGAAGCGCGCGACAGCGCGCGTGGCCAGAAAACCACTCCAGATGGTTTATCGTTCATCTAGACGTGAGTGCGCACGGGACATTCGTCCGGATGCGCTCACCCCACAAC
>NZ_JBSGZO010000874.1:0-1586 GCF_053611045.1 Streptomyces sp. NPDC054841
GTCCGCGGCCGAAGGCTCCGTGGTGCCGGGCGACGCGGCCGGGGGTTCGGGGGCGCCAGCCCCCGGGACAGGTGTCGTCATGGGTCAGCCCGCGGACGCGAACGCCGCGTCCATCTTCTTCGCCGCGTCGTCGGAGGCCGTCGCCACGTTCTTCTTGCCGCTGACGATCTCCTGGAACATCGTCGGCAGGACGAGCGAGGCGTCGATCCGGCCCCAGCCCGGAGAGGCGGGGACGAACCTGGTGTCGGCGGCGAGCGTGTCGATGAACGGCTTGACGAAGGGCTCCTTCGTCGCCGCCCGCGCCCGCACATCCGTGTAGGTCGGCAGGAAGCCCATCGCGTCGAAGAGCTTGCCCTGCGTCTCCTTGCCCGCCAGGGACTTCATGAGGTCCACGGCGAGCGTGCGGTGCGAACTGCTCTTCAGCACACCGATGTTGT
The DNA here is from genome assembly GCF_053611045.1 of Streptomyces sp. NPDC054841. NCBI lineage: Bacteria > Bacillati > Actinomycetota > Actinomycetes > Kitasatosporales > Streptomycetaceae > Streptomyces > Streptomyces sp. NPDC054841. The sequence continues at coordinate 438 of NZ_JBSGZO010000874.1, forward strand.
TGCCGCCCGCGAAGGCCGGCGCGATCGAGCCGGCGGTGGCTCCCGGCAGCGGCACGACCGCGTACTTCCCCTTCACCGCGCCCGCCTCGACCGCCGCGTGGCTGAAGTCGCCGCCGATCGCCATCGCCGCCTTGCCGGAGGCGAACGCCGTCACCGTCGCGTTCCCGCCCATCGACGCGCACTTGGCTGCCGGACAGTTGTCGTCGCCGAACAGCGAGGTGTAGGACTCGATGCCCTTGCGCGCGGCCGGGCTGTTGATGGCCGCCTTGTACGAGCCCCCGGTCTCCGACGCCAGCTCACCGCCGTTCGCCCAGATGAACGGCATCGCGCCGTACGTGTACGCGCCGCCGACGGCGATCCCGTACAGCTCCGGCTTCGCCTTGTGGATCTTCTTGGCGGTGGAGACGAGCTCGGCCTGGGTCTTGGGGGCCCGGACGCCGAGCTCCTTGAAGACATCGGTCCGGTAGTACAGCGCGCGTACGCCGACGAAGAGCGGGGCGCCGTACACCTTTCCGTCCACCGTCACCGACTGCTTCGCGGTCGGGTCGGTGTCCTTCGCCTCTGCCCAGGCCCCGAACTCCTCGCTCACATCGGCGAGTCCGCCGTCCTCGACGTACCCGGCGGTGTCCGTGTTGCCGTACTCGATCAGGTCGGGCGCGCTCCTGGGGTCGTTGAAGGCCGCCTTGATGCGCTGGGCGCGGGTGTCGACGGGTATGTACTCGACCTCGACCTTCGCGTCCTTGTGCCGGCCGCGGAAGGCTGCGATCGCCGCGTCGACGACCTGCTCCTTGGGTTCGTTGTTGACCTCCTGGAAGAGCCAGACGCGGAGCGTGCCGCTCTTCTCGTCGGTCTTCGCGCTGTTGTCGGAGGTCTGCGGGGCACATGCCGTGGCGGTGACACCGGCCAGGACGAGTGCGGCGGCCGGGGCGGCCATTCGGGCAGCGAGCTTCATCGACGGAACCCCTCCCTCTCACGTTGCAACATGCGCAACGGTCGTTTCGCCTTGCACAACACGCGAGAGGTTAGGGCGGCGCGAACACGCCGACAAGAGGTCTCAACCACTCTGTGACCGGCGGGCGCACCCCGTGCAACGGCGAGCAGAACCCGACAGAACACAGACGGCCCGCAGAACACAGACGGCCCCCGGGG
>NZ_JBSGZO010000875.1:0-1583 GCF_053611045.1 Streptomyces sp. NPDC054841
CCCTGGAACGGGCGGCGCAGCTGCTCGTCCCGGGGCAGCGGATCTTCCTGGACAGGCTCGGCCACTACATACGTGACGGCCGCTGACCGCGGCCGCCGCCCCCGAATCGGAGGAAACACGCCGTGTCCCCACGCAACAAGGCCGTCGTCACCGGTGCGGCACTGATCGCCGCGACCACTCTGCCCGCCACCGCCGCCACCAGCGCCACCGCCCGTTCGGCCGCAGAGGGTTCGGTGACCGCGGAAGAGCTACTGGCCGAGGTCAGTTCCTGCACTCGAATATCGAACGGATTGTTCCGGAAGGACGCGGACGAGGCGGCGAACGTTCCGATATGCGGGACGAGTGAGGCCGTGTTCTGGAAGGCGGACCTGGACATCGACTGCGACGGGTGGCCTTCGAGCAGCTGCAACAGCGATGCGGACCCGTACTTCCAGCCCGAAACCGCCTTCCAGGACTCCGGGGGGGATGCACTCAATTCCGCGAGGCTGCCGTTCGTGGTCCTCCCTGCGCCGAGCTCGCGCTGGAAGCCGGGCTCGTCCCGAATCCGCGGTGGCGGCGTCGCGGCCGTCATCTACCGCAACAGGGTGGTGTACGCGGTGGTCGGGGACACCGGACCGAGCGACCTCATCGGCGAGGCCTCGTACGCCACGGCCGACGCACTGGGCATCGATCCCGACCCGCTGACCGGCGGCGTCAATTCCGGTGTCACGTACATACTGTTCCGCGATTCGAAGGTCTCCCCCATCGAGTCCCACCGGGCAGCGGTCAGGTTGGGCGACGAGCTGGCGCGGAAGTTCGTCGGTCGCCGGTGAACGTGCGCGGGAGGACCATGGAAGAGCCGGGTCGCAAGCAGGAGGAAGGGAACGGCCATGCTGGGAGAGAGCAGGGCATTCAGCGGCTTCTCGGTCGACGACGTCGAAAAGGCCAAGCAGTTCTACGGCGGTACGCTCGGGCTGCGGGTCTCCGAGAAGAACGGGCTGCTCACGCTGCATCTCGCCGGGGACACGAACGTGCTGGCGTACCCGAAGGGCGATCACAGGCCCGCAGCCTTCACCATTCTCAACTTCCCCGTGGACGACATCGACAGGACCGTCGACGAACTGGTCGCACGCGGGGTGAAGTTCGAGCGCTATGAGGGCTTCGGCCAGGACGAGAAGGGGATCCACCGCGGCGAGGGCCCGGACATCGCCTGGTTCAAGGACCCGGCGGGGAACATCCTGTCCGTGCTCAAGGAGTAGCGGGAACACGGCACCGCCCGGCCATGAAACCGGAGGAGGCACTCGACCGGATCGCGTTCCTGCTGGAGCGCTCCGGGGCTCCGACGTACCGGGTACGGGCCTTCCGTACGGCGTCGGCGGCTGTCACCGCACTGGGTGAGCGCGAGATCGGTGAGCGCGCCGCGGCCGGATCCCTGGAGGCGGTTCGGGGTCTCGGGCCGAAGACCGCGCAGGTGGTGCGGGAGGCTCTGGCCGGGGAGGTGCCCGCGTATCTGCGCCGGCTGGAGGAGGAGTCGGGGGGGCCGCCCGGCCGGGGGGGTGCCGGGCCGCGGCGGGGCGCGGCGCGGCGCGGCGGCTGTCGACTGC
>NZ_JBSGZO010000876.1:0-1573 GCF_053611045.1 Streptomyces sp. NPDC054841
CCCGATTCCTTTCGGCTTCCGGCATTGGCTTCTTGGGCCATCCTGTTCCCGCTGGGGAGTTGAGCCTTCCTCGCGGTCGGCCGACCGGGCCACGAAGGCCCGGACCCCAACGGGGTTTCCACGTTCCACACGAATGAGATACGACCGGGGTGGGTGCTCCCTTTACCCCGAGGCGGCGGTGTCCACCTGGCCAGAGTGACCTCTGCCGGCCAGCGCCTGCCGCTTCTCAGCGGCCAGCCATGCACCTCGCTGGAACCTTCCATCGGCGAGGCTTGGGATCACGAGGCGTCATCGGGAGTTCACTTGCGTTCACCCGTCCGGTCTTCCCCTTGCCGGTAACTCCCGGATGGAACGGGAGCCCTTGGGCTTCCCCCTGAGCTTCGCACCACGCCGTTACTGGCACCGCACGTCAAGGGCAGTCACGGGTCATACGGACACGGACCCGTGACTGCACCTACGGCCCCACCATCAGCCGCCTCTCCAATCGGTCAGTCCACTCAAATTCGTGCAACTTCGTGTCGCACGGTCACCCTCCCAATGGCCGGGCACTGCACGGTCTGCCGCCTCGGCCGGCCGCTCGCTGATCACGACGTCCGGGGTGACGTGCCCGCCAGGCCGTCGCCGGGAGCGTGCGCGTGGGACCCGCAGTGCCCGCCCGGTGCGCAGGCAGGCGACCAGCTCACGCTTGAGCGCGCCTCGGCCTTGGACATAAAGCGCCTGGTAGATCGCCTCGTGCGAGATCCGCATCGTCTCGTCCTCGGGGAAGTCGAACTTGAGCCGGTGGGCGATCTGCTCCGGGCTCCAGGACGTCGCCCACCGGCGGTCCTGGCGTCGCGGCTTGTTCCGCCCCTTCCACGCCCGCGTCTGCGGTCCCGTCACCGTCGTTCCGTCCGGGGCCCGGACCTCCCCGGCCAGCCGACCCTGCACATAGTCGCGCAGCCGGTCGTTCTTGACGAGCTTGGCCGGCTTGGGGCGCCTCGCCATCAGCTCTGCCTTCCACTGCGCGACCGACGCTCGATAGTCGAGCTTGCCTCCGCGGGTGGCCGCGTTGCGGCGCAGTTCCCGGGAGATGGTCGAGGGGTGGCGGCCGAGCCGGCGGGCGATCTCTCTCACCCCAGCGCGCTGAGCCTTGAGAAGGGCGATCTCTTCTCGCTCTACAAACGACAAGTAGCGGCCCGTGACCGGGACACGCAAGAACGTCGGCATGCCACCACGTTCCCGGAACCAACGACTGCCCGCCGCCTGCGACGCGCCGACCGCGATCGCGGCCTCCTCGCTGGTGAGCCCTTTGCCGATCTCACGCCAGAACAACCGCTCCACGTCGCGTCGCAGCGACGGCTTGCCCGGCGACTTCATCGGTGACCTGCCGGTCAGGTCCTTCATCCAGCCCGCTGGCCTGCCCATCAACACCTCCATGATCGAGGTGTTGCGACAACCAGTTGAGTCCGCCGAGTACGCCTCGCGGAAGTTCCGCCGGGCCTGCCGCAAGCTGGGCGTCATCCAGTCCATGGGCCGGGTCGGCTCGTGCTTCGACAAGCGCTTGTCATCACACTGCACCTCTTCTCCTATCGGC
>NZ_JBSGZO010000877.1:0-1565 GCF_053611045.1 Streptomyces sp. NPDC054841
GTTAAGTGTTTTTGATGTTCTGTTTCCACATGTGCACAGCGACGCGCCCGTGTTGGTTGTGGATAGTCAACCGCTGTGGTCGCTGCTTTTTGCGGTGTTGGTGAAGCCGGTTATCTTCCTCGTTCATGGGTGGGGTTCGGGGTGGCTTGGTGGTTTCCGGCACACGGCTGACGGACCGGGTGGGTATCGGGGTTCTGACGCGTCTGGTCCACCGGGATCTGGTCGATGAAGTACTTGCCGATACGGGCCGGACCGAGAAGCGGTCACGTCTGTTGCCGGCACGTGTTGTCGTCTACTACGTCATGGGCTTGTGTCTGTTCTTCGGCGAGTCGTATGAGGAAGTGATCCGCCTGCTCGTCAATGGGCTGCGTTTTTTGGGGACATGGCGGAAAGACTGGACGGTCCCCACGACAAGCGCAATTTCCCAGGCGCGTCGGCGTCTGGGACCGGAGCCTTTGCGGGTGCTGTTCGAGCGGGTGGCGCTGCCGTGCGCTCGGCGGGGCACGCAAGGAGCCTGGCTGGGCCGGTGGCGACTGATGGCCATCGACGGGTTCGTTCTGGACATTCCCGACACTCCGGCGAATGACGCGGAGTTCGGACGCTCTGGGGGAACGAAGAACCCGGCGCCGTTTCCCCAGGTGAAGATCGTGGCGTTGGGCGAATGCGGGACACATGCCGTGGTGGCCGCCCGGCTGGGGCCCTGGCGTGTGGACGAGGGCGTCCTCGCCAAAGAACTCGTCGCCGACTTCGAGCCGGGCATGCTCATCACTGCTGACCGGGGGTTTTACGCGTACCGGCTGTGGGAGGCAGCTGCCGCGACAGGTGCGGATCTGCTGTGGCGCATGCCCGACGGGCCGCATCTGCCGGTGGTCCGGCCGCTGAAGGACGGATCGTACGAGTCATTTCTACTCGACCCGAAGGTCCGGGGCCGACGCGCGACCCAGCGTCACCGGGGGTCGCGTATCGAGGAGCCGTCCGGGATTCCGGTCCGGGTCGTCGAGTACGAGGTGACCAATCGTGAAGGCAAAGGAGAGATCTTCTGCCTGATCACCACGATCATGGATCCCGACGAGGCCGGCGCCGCCGAACTCGCGGCCGCTTACGCAGAACGCTGGGAAATCGAATCCAGCCTCGACGAAGTGAAGACTCATCAGCGCGGCCGCGGCGGGGTCCTGCGCTCGAGAACACCGGGCATGATCGAGCAGGAGATCTGGGCACTCCTGCTGACCCATTACGCCGTCCGGCACCTGATGTGCGAAGCGGCAGACCAGGCCGACATCGACCCCGACAGACTGTCCTTCATCCGATCACTGCGCATCATCCGCCGCCGGGTTGCCGACCAGGCGGGCTTTTCCCCCTCACCGTCTCGCAAAAGCTCTTGAAGCAGCCCGCGTAGAAATCCTCGAGAGGCCCAACCCGCGACGGCGGCACCGCACCAGCCCACGAGCCGTCAAACGCGTCCACGTGAACGCCTACAGAAAGAAACTCCGCGCCGAAACCACCATCCATCACCCCGACCCACCCGACATCAAAATCCTCGCCGTTTCTTAACTACGCGGCATTGC
>NZ_JBSGZO010000878.1:0-1558 GCF_053611045.1 Streptomyces sp. NPDC054841
CGGGGAGTGTGGCGTCGGGGCGGGTGTCGTATCTGCTGGGCTTGGAGGGTCCGGCGTTGAGTGTGGATACGGCGTGTTCGTCGTCTTTGGTGGCGTTGCATTTGGCGGTGCAGGCGTTGCGGCGGGGTGAGTGCTCGCTGGCGCTTGCCGGTGGTGTGACGGTGATGACGGCCCCCGACACGTTTATCGAGTTTTCCCGTCAGCGCGGTTTGGCCTCGGACGGTCGCTGCAAGTCCTTCGCGGACGGTGCGGATGGTACTGGCTGGGGTGAGGGTGTGGGCATGCTGCTGGTGGAGCGTCTGTCGGACGCCCAGCGCAACGGTCACCAAGTCCTCGCTGTCGTGCGGGGCACGGCCATTAATCAGGATGGTGCGAGTAATGGTCTGACGGCGCCGAACGGTCCGGCCCAGCAGCGCGTCATCCGGCAGGCGCTTGCCAACGCGGGTCTGTCGGCTCGTGATGTGGATGTGGTGGAGGCGCACGGGACGGGTACGCGTCTGGGTGATCCGATCGAGGCGCAGGCGCTGCTGGCTACTTATGGCCAGGAGCGGGAGCCCGATCAGCCGTTGTGGCTGGGGTCGATCAAGTCGAACATGGGCCACACCCAGGCGGCTGCCGGTGTTGCCGGCATCATCAAGATGGCGTTGGCCATGCGGCATGGGGTGATGCCCAGGACGTTGCACGTGGATGAGCCGTCGTCGCAGGTGGACTGGACCGCGGGTGCGGTGTCCCTGCTGACGGAGGAGCGGGCGTGGCCGGAGCTGGATCGTCCGCGTCGGGCGGCGGTCTCCTCGTTCGGTATCAGCGGGACGAACGCGCACGTGGTGCTGGAGCAGGCGCCGGTTGTTGAGCCGGGGGTTGTGGAGTCCGGCGCGGTGGTGCCGGTTGATGTGACGGTGCCGTGGGTGCTTTCGGCTCGTACCGAGGCGGGGGTTCAGGCTCAGGCGGAGCGGCTGGTGTCGTTCCTTGGGGAGCGGCTTGAGCTGTCGCCGGTTGATGTGGGCTACTCGCTGGCGGTGTCGCGTGCCCGGTTCGAGCATCGTGCGGTGGTGACTGCGGCTGGTCGGGAGGAGTTTGTCGCGGGGTTGCGGGCGTTGGTGGCGGGTGAGCCGTCGGGGTCTGTGGTTTCGGGTGCGGTTCCTGCTACGGGTGCGGGTCGTTCGGCGTTCCTGTTCACGGGGCAGGGGAGTCAGCGGGCTGGGATGGGCCGGGAGCTGTATGCGTCCTTCCCCGTCTTCGCGGACGCCTTCGACGAGGTATGCGCCCACATCGACCGGCATCTCGACCGCCCGCTCAAGGACCTGGTGTTCTCGGATGCGGGTGAGGGTGCCGGGCTGTTGGATGAGACCGGTTACACCCAGGTGGCGTTGTTCGCGCTTGAGGTGGCGCTGTTCCGTCTGGTCGAGTCCTGGGGTGTTGCACCGGACTTTGTGATCGGTCATTCGGTCGGTGAGATTGCTGCCGCGCATGTGGCGGGGGTGTTCTCCCTCGAGGATGCTGCGGCTCTGGTTGCGGCGCGTGGCCGGTTGATGCAGGCGTTGCCGGGTGGTGGGGCGAT
>NZ_JBSGZO010000879.1:0-1553 GCF_053611045.1 Streptomyces sp. NPDC054841
CTGCCCCCAAGCTTCAATCAGGCCGCTACGACGACCCGACGGAAGTGGTCTTTCACCACCTCTCGATCAACATCGCGCCTCGTGGCGCACAGCTCGGCCGCGAAGAAGGCCGAAGCGGCCCGCAGGATCTCATTGGCCCGCTTCAGCTCGCGGTTCTCGGCACGCAGCCGGCGGTTCTCCTCGGCCATATCGGTGGTCACGCCAGGGCGCTCGCCGGCATCGGTCTGGGCCTGACGGACCTACTTGCACAGGCTCTCCGCACCAACATCCAGCTTCGGCGCGATCGCCCGGCATGCCTCCCACACCGACGGATACTCCGTCAGATGCTCCAGGACCAGACGTACCGCCCGCTCACGTACTTCCCTCGGGTACTGCTTCGGCATAACCGCGATCTTCCCTCGTAAGGAAGTCTCCACCGAACCGGCCCGGTTCGCTGGACCGGTCCCAGCCAGTGCTGCCGATGATGCCCGGAGTGCCCGAACGCCGCAGCCACGACTACGTGCGTGCGGGCACCACCACACTCTTCGCCGCCCTGGACACCGCCACCGGGAAAGTCATCGGCTCACTGCACCGCCGACACCGTGCGGTGGAGTTCAAGAAGTTCCTGACCAGGCTCGACCACGAAGTGCCTGCCAACCTCGACGTCCACCTGATCCTGGACAACTACGTCACCCACAAAGTCCCGGCCGTCAAGAAGTGGCTGCTGGCGTACCCGCGTTTCCACCTGCATTTCACCCCGACCGGGTCCTCGTGGCTCAACCTGGTCGAGCGGTGGTTCGCCGAACTCACCACGAAGAAACTCCGCCGCGGCGTCCACCGCTCCGTCCAGGCACTCGAGCGTGACATCCGTGCCTGGCTGGTCGACTGGAACGACCACCCACGGCCCTTCATCTGGACCAAAACCGCCGACGAGATCCTCGACAAGGTCGCCGCATACTGCCGACGAATCTCCGACTCGTGACACCAGGTGCGATCCTGCATGCATGAACGATCTCGGCGACGCGAACCTGCACACCTGGACGCTGCGATGGATGGCCCTCCTTGCAGCCGACACCCGGGATCAGCTTTCCTGGCTGGGCGAGCGTGAGCTGGAGACGGAGTCCGTCGTTGAAGAGGTAGAGCTCCTCTGCCGCATCTCCGAAGGACTCGCGGAGCGCGGAGCCTTCGAACCCAAGAATCTGCGCGATCTTCAGGCCATCGGCCGTCGCCTCGGCGAGATCGATGCCGGCTGCCGCGCCGGCCTCTGGGCCAACGCCCTGACCAAAGATCCGGCGTGGAACGAAGTACGTCCTCTCGCCCGCCAGTTTCTCCTCTCGACGCTGGGCGACTGGCGTCAGCCACTGCCACGCCCCGTGCGCCCGCACACGGGCGACCACTGAGCACGTCCGGGCCGCCTGTGCGACTCCGACGTGGCCGGCCCGCACACACGAAAACCCGCGTAGATCCGCACACCACGGTGGCGGCTAAGGGCTGTCCCGTAATCCCCGGCGGGCGCACGACGACAGCTACGGCACCTCGCTGCGTTGTCGGATCGCCCGAATACGCCCAGTATG
>NZ_JBSGZO010000881.1:0-1539 GCF_053611045.1 Streptomyces sp. NPDC054841
AACAACGACAACTACAAAAAAGTAGACGTCGCCCACACCCCCCGCGTAAAAGAGCAAAAAAACGCCTTTCCCGAGCTGTACGACGACAGGCTGTGGCTCTGCCTGGTCGTCCTCGCCTTGATCACGGGCGTGAATCTGCGCGGCATCGTCGATTCCGCCAAGGCGTTCATCGCGCCCACCGTCGTCTTCGTCGGCGCGATCCTCGTCCTGATCGCGATCGGCCTGTTCCGCGATGCCCCGGTCTCCACCGAGGCAGCCGCCGGGCACGCTTCCGTGCTCGCCGACAACGCCACCACCGTCGGTGTCCTGCTCCTGCTGAAGGCCTTCGCATCCGGCTGCTCGGCGCTGACGGGCGTCGAGGCCATCGCCAACGCCGTCCCGTCCTTCCGCGCCCCGGCCGCCCGCCGCGCCCAGCACGCGGAGGTCGCGCTCGGTGTGCTGCTCGGTGTGATGCTGATCGGCCTGTCCGTGCTGATCTCGCGCTTCGGGCTCCAGCCGGTCGAGGGCGTCACCGTGCTGGCGCAGCTCGCCGACGCGTCCGTCGGCCACAACTGGGCCTTCTACGTCATCCAGTTCGCGACCATGGTTTTGCTGGCGCTCTCCGCCAACACCTCGTTCGGCGGACTGCCCGTGCTGCTGAAGCTGCTGGCCCGCGACAACTACCTGCCGCACGTCTTCGGCCTGAAGGCCGACCGTCAGGTCCATCGCCACGGTGTGCTCGCCCTGGCCCTCGTCTCCGCCGCGTTGCTGGTCTTCTCCGGCGGCGACACCAACACCCTCGTGCCGCTCTTCGCGATCGGCGTCTTCGTCGGCTTCACCATCGCCCAGACCGGCATGGTCCTGCACTGGCGGCAGGTACGCGGCCCCCGGTGGGCGGGCAAAGCACTGCTCAACAGTCTGGGCGCGGTGCTCACAGGTGTCAGCGCGGTCGTCGTCACCGCCACCAAGTTCCACGACGGCGCCTGGCTGATCGTCGTCGCCCTGCCCCTCCTGGTGGCCGGTTTCGAGGCCGTCCACCGTGAGTACGGGAAGATCGGTGAGCGCCTCGGGATCGGACGCATCCCCGAACCGCCCTCCCAGGAACGGTCGTTGGTCATCGTCCCGGTCTCCTCGCTGACCCGGCTGACCCGCGATGCCCTCACTGCCGCGGCCTCCCTCGGTGACGAGGTCCGGGCGGTCACGGTGTGCCACTCCGACCCGGAGGACAGTGCCCAGACCGACGCCCTGGAGCGGGACTGGGACCTGTGGAACCCGGGCGTCCCGCTGGTCCGGCTGCCTTCCGGCCGTCGTACACTCGGCCGGCCGATCGCCGCGTACGTACAGAAGACCGCCGCGATGGACCCCGGTACCCGGATCACCGTCCTCATCCCCGAGGCCGAACCCGCTCACATGTGGCAGCGGATCCTGCAGAACCAGCGCGGCGCGGTCGTCGCCCACGCCGTGCGCCGGGACACGGACGCGGTGATCTGCCGCCTCCGCTTCCGCCTCACAGAGGCAGAGTCAGTTCGTACGGGAACTCCTCACCGCCCCGCAGACAGG
>NZ_JBSGZO010000882.1:0-1532 GCF_053611045.1 Streptomyces sp. NPDC054841
CCTTCGGCGTACCCCGGACGGCGAGATAGATGGCGAAAGAATCTGTTTTGCCGTCCATTTGCGTGCTCAGGGGACTGCATCTGAACGCCGACGGTGTTTACGTGGTGTTGGGCATTTCCGGTAACAGACATCACGGAGGTGTGCGCCATGGCCGATGCCGCTTCGCGGCTCACCACTCTCGCCGAGGAACTCACGGGAGCACCGCTCCCGGTCCGTATCCGCGCCTGGGACGGCAGTGAATCGGGGCCCCCCGACGCTCCCGTCCTCGTCATCCGGCACCGCCGCGCCCTGCGCAGGCTGCTGTGGAAACCGGGTGAACTCGGCCTGGCCCGCGGCTGGGTCGCCGGGGAGATCGACGTCGAAGGGGATCTGTACGAGGCCCTCGACCGGCTCGCGGGCCTGATCTGGGAACGTACGGCACCCGCCACGGGAGGCTCGCGGCCGGAGGCCGCCCGACTGGCACAGTCGCTGCGCGACCCACAGCTGCGCGAAGCCGCCCGGGAGCTGCTGCGGCTGGCGGGCCGCCGCGCCTGGCTCCCGCCGGCCCCGCCCCCCGAGGAGGTACGCAAGCGCCGCGGCCCGCTGCACACCAAGGTGCGCGACCGGCAGGCGATCAGTCACCACTACGACGTGGGCAACGACTTCTACGAGCAGGTGCTCGGCCCCTCGATGGTCTACTCGTGCGCGTACTGGGAGGACGGCGGCAGTCTCGCGGACGCCCAGCGCGACAAGCTCGACCTGGTCTGCCGCAAGCTGGCGCTCAGGGAGGGGGACCGGCTGCTGGACGTGGGCTGCGGCTGGGGCTCGATGGCCATGCACGCGGCCAGGGAGTACGGCGCCCAGGTCACCGGTATCACGCTCTCGCGCGAGCAGGCGGCGTACGCCCGTAAGCGGATCGCGGAGGAGGGCCTGGCCGACCGGATCGAGATCCGCGTCCAGGACTACCGGGACGTCAGAGACGCCCCGTTCGACGCGATCTCGTCCATCGGCATGGCCGAACACGTCGGCTCCGTCCGCTACCGGGAGTACGCCGACGTCCTGCACGCGCTCCTGGTGCCGGGCGGCCGGCTGCTGAACCACCAGATCGCGCGCCGCCCGGAGGAGGACGAAGCGGCGTACCAGGTGGACGACTTCATCGACGCGTACGTGTTCCCGGACGGGGAGCTGGCGCCGCTCGGCAGGACCGTCTCGATCCTGGAGGAGGCCGGCTTCGAGGCCCGGGACGTCGAGTCGATCCGCGAGCACTACGCCCGCACGCTGCGCGCCTGGGTGGCGAATCTGGAGGCGGACTGGAAGGGGGCGGTACGCCGCACCTCACCGGGCCGTGCGCGTATCTGGCGGCTCTACATGGCGGCGTCGGCGCTCGCCTTCGAGCGCAACCGGATCGGGGTCAACCAGATCCTGGCGGTGCGGACGCCGGAGTCGGGCGACTCGGGAATGCCGCTGCGGTCCCGTAAGTGGAGTGAGTCCGACCGGCGTTGATACGTTCGGGCCGGACCTGGCCGGGCGGGGTGCGCACCTGGTGTGCGCAC
>NZ_JBSGZO010000883.1:0-1532 GCF_053611045.1 Streptomyces sp. NPDC054841
CCTCGTCGATATCTTCGGCCGCGAGACCCCGGCCGTGCTGCGCTTCGACCAGAACCAGAACAACTAACCGCCACACAGGTTTCCGTTCAGGTCATAACGGCCCACACGGCCGTTCTGACCTGCTCGGTTTTTGGCCGCGCAGCTATACCCGTTATCGTTGTGCGGTATGCCTCCATCCGGATGATCGGGTGGAAGGCTCGCTGTTTCAGCAAACTCTCACTAGGACCCGGAGAGAGCAATGCCTCCCAAGAAGAAGAAGGTCACGGGGCTTATCAAGCTCCAGATCCAGGCCGGCGCCGCCAACCCGGCTCCGCCGGTCGGCCCCGCACTGGGCCAGCACGGCGTCAACATCATGGAGTTCTGCAAGGCCTACAACGCCGCGACCGAGTCGCAGCGTGGCATGGTCGTGCCGGTGGAGATCACGGTCTACGAGGACCGTTCCTTCACCTTCGTCACCAAGACTCCGCCGGCCGCCAAGCTGATCCTCAAGGCCGCGGGTGTGGACAAGGGCTCCGGCGAGCCGCACAAGACCAAGGTCGCCAAGCTCACGCGCGACCAGGTCCGTGACATCGCCACCACCAAGATGCCCGACCTGAACGCCAACGACCTGGACGCCGCCGAGAAGATCATCGCCGGCACCGCCCGTTCCATGGGCATCACGGTCGAGGGCTGACAGTCCCCCGTCTGACCTCTCAGTGGCAGGGCCAGCGCCGGCCCGGACCACGACTCCACACCTGAACCAACAGGAGAAGAAGTGAAGCGCAGCAAGGCTCTCCGCGGCGCGGACGCCAAGATCGACCGGGAGCGCAACTACGCCCCGCTCGAGGCCGTCCGTCTCGCCAAGGACACCGCCACCACCAAGTTCGACGGCACCGTCGAGGTCGCCTTCCGCCTGGGCGTTGACCCGCGCAAGGCCGACCAGATGGTCCGTGGCACCGTGAACCTTCCGCACGGCACCGGCAAGACCGCCCGGGTCCTGGTCTTCGCGACCGGTGACCGTGCTGCGGCCGCGGAAGCCGCGGGCGCCGACATCGTCGGCTCCGACGAACTGATCGACGAGGTTTCGAAGGGCCGTCTGGACTTCGACGCCGTCGTCGCCACCCCGGACCTCATGGGCAAGGTCGGCCGCCTCGGCCGCGTGCTCGGTCCCCGTGGTCTGATGCCGAACCCCAAGACCGGCACCGTGACCATGGACGTCGCCAAGGCTGTCAACGACATCAAGGGCGGCAAGATCGAGTTCCGCGTCGACAAGCACTCGAACCTGCACTTCATCATCGGCAAGGTCTCCTTCGACGAGACGAAGCTGGTCGAGAACTACGCCGCGGCGCTGGAGGAGATCCTCCGTCTGAAGCCGTCCGCCGCGAAGGGCCGCTACATCAAGAAGGCGACCCTGACCACCACCATGGGCCCCGGCATCCCGCTGGACTCCAACCGCACCCGCAACCTCCTCGTCGAGGAGGACCCGGCAGCTGTCTGACCGGGCTGAGCTGTCTGACGGCTCGCATCCTGTGAACCGGCCCCCGCACCTCTCC
>NZ_JBSGZO010000884.1:0-1525 GCF_053611045.1 Streptomyces sp. NPDC054841
GCACGCGGGGAGCGTGACGGCGGGCCGGTGGCCGGAGGCGCAGCGTGGGGGCTACTTGGGCGCTCCGACCGGCTTGCCCTGGGGTGAGACGGCGAACCAGGTGCCGCCCACGCCCTGCCCGTTGGTGTCACCGGGCTTGTCGTCGCCGGAGAAGGTGTAGATCGGCCAGCAGTCGATGGTCTGCTGCTTGATGCCGTCGGGACGGTCGAAGGTGACGAAGCCCTTCTTGAGGATGCCTTCGGTGTCGTTCTTGTCGACCGGCTCGACGACCGGCCACTTCTCCAGGCAGGCACCGGTGCAGGCGGTCTTCATCGGCCAGGCCGAGTCCTTCATGAAGCGGTAGACGGTCATGCCGTTCTTGTCGACGACGATCTCGCCGAGCTTGGGGTCCTTGCGGACGGAGAGGCCCGCGAGGTCCGCGGCCTCGCCGCCGGCCTCCTCCGCGCCTTCCTCGCCGCCACCGCCGCCGGGCGCGGCCTTCTTCCCGTCGGGCGCCGAGGCGAACCAGGTGCCGCCCACGCCCTGGCCGTTGGCGTCTCCGGCCTTGGTGTCCTTCGCGTAGCGGTACATCGGCCAGCCGCCGATCGTGAGCTGCTTGCTGCCGTCGGCCCGGGTGACCTCGCCGATCAGGGAGGCGTCGGTGCCGGGGGCGGGCGTGACATCGCCGGCAGCCACGACGGGCCAGGCCTTCGCGCAGTCGCCTTCGCAATTCGACTTCGGCGGGCTGGCGGTGTCCTTGTCGAAGCGGTAGAGGGTGAAGCCCTCGCTGTCGGTGAGGACCTTGCCGAGCTTCTTGCTGTCCCAGACGGCGAGTTGCCCGGCAGTCTTGGGGGTGGTGGCCGCGGCGTTGCTGCCGGATCCGTAATCGGAGCCGTAGCCGCTGTCGGCGGCGGGCTGTCCGGCCGGGTTGACGGCGCCGACCGCCTGTCCGTTCGTCTCCGTTCCCTTGTCCTGACCACACGCCGTCGTCAGCGCGAGTACGGCCGCCGCAGTCACCGCGAGCGAGGCGTTCCGCCAGGTATTCATGTCAACTCCCGTTGTGCCCGGTGTCTGTGTGGCGCCTGGGTGCGCCGTTCATGGCCCTAGGTACGGGCGGGAGGGCGTGCTGTGTTCAACGCGTTCCGGAAAAATTCTCCGCAGCCGCAAACCCGATCCGCCGACAACCCCTCCATCAGGGGAATCGACACCCGTTCGGGCGTGTCAGGACGCCCTGCGGATCATGCTCATCGGCGTGTACGGATCGCTCGTCGGGCGGCTGTTGGCAGCCGCCGCACTCGCCTGGCTGCTGGCGGCCCCGGTGCCCTCAGCTGCCGACTCCTGCTCGTACGCCTCGATCGGCCCCGGCGGCCCCGGCGGCTCCGGTTCCGTCGTCGCGGTCGCGGGGAGCGGTCACTGCGTAGCCGGGCCGGCGCCCACTCCGAAGCCGCCTCCGCCGCCGAGCCCCCCCGCCCCCCCCCCCCCCCCCCCCCCCCCCCCCCCCACCCCCCCCCCCCCCCCCCCCCCCCCCCCCCCCCCCCGCGGGACC
>NZ_JBSGZO010000885.1:0-1520 GCF_053611045.1 Streptomyces sp. NPDC054841
GTACGCGCGTCAGTGAACCGGGACCGGCTCCGGCTCCGGCTCCGGCCCCGTCTGCTTCTCGGGCGAACGGGCCTTGGTGCCCAGGTGATTGAAGGCCAGGTTCAGCACGATCGCCACCACGCACCCCGTGGAGATACCCGAGTCGAGCACCACCAGCAGATCCTTGGGGAAGGCGTGGTAGAACTCCGGCGCCGCGATCGGGATCAGCCCGATGCCCACGGCGGCCGCCACGATCAGTGCGTTCTCGCCCTTCTCCAGCGCGGCGGTGGCCAGGGTCTGGATGCCGCTCGCGGCGACCGAGCCGAAGAGGACGATGCCCGCGCCGCCGAGGACCGGCAGTGGGACGAGGGCGATGACGGAGGCGGCGACCGGGCACAGACCGAGCAGGATCAGGATGCCGCCCCCGGCCGCGACGACGAAGCGGCTGCGCACCTTCGTCATGGCGACCAGGCCGATGTTCTGGGCGAACGCACTGCACATGAAGCCGTTGAAGAGCGGGCTGATCGCGCTGCCGAGGGTGTCGGCGCGCAGTCCGCCCTCGATGATCCGCTCGTCGGCGGGCCGGTCCACGATCTTGCCGAGGGCGAGCATGTCGGCGGTGGACTCGGTCATGCAGACGAGCATCACGATGCACATGGAGATGATCGCGGCGATCTCGAACTGCGGGGCGCCGAAGTGGAACGGGGCCGGGAAGCCGACCAGGTCCGCGTTGCGCATGGCCTCGAGGCTCGTCATGCCCATCGGGATCGCGATGAGCGTGCCGGCCACCAGGCCGAGCAGGATGGCGATCTGCTGGAGGAAGCCGCGCAGCAGCTTCCTCAGCGCGAGCACGATCACCAAGGTGAGTGCCGCCATGCCGATGTTCTTCATCGAGCCGAAGTCCGGTGCCGCCGCGTTGCCGCCCTGGGACCAGCGGAAGGCGACGGGAAGCAGGGAGACACCGATCAGGGTGATGACGGTGCCGGTGACGACGGGCGGAAAGAACCGTACGAGTTTGGAGAAGTACGGGGTCAGGACGAAGCCCAGCACACTCGCGACGATGATCGCGCCGAACACGACGGCGATGCCGTCGTAGCCACGGTCCTTGCCGATGGCGATCATCGGGGTCACTCCGGCGAACGAGACGCCGTTGACGAACGGGAGGCGGGCGCCCACCTTCCAGAACCCGAGGGTCTGGAGCAGGGTGGCTATGCCCGCGGTGAAGAGGCTGGCGCCCATCAGGAACGCGGTGTCCTTGGCGCTGAGACCGACGGCGGGACCCACGATCATCGGCGGGGCCACCACACCCGCGTACATGGCGGCCACATGCTGCAGACCGCTGGTGACCATCTTGAAGGGCGGGAGTGTCGCGTCGACCGGATGCTTCTGGTCGTCGGGTGCGGCATCTGCGTCGTTGTGAAACCTGGGCTTGGCTGCCACAGCGGTTCCTCCGGTCGTTTAACACGTCGGCTCAGACGTGGGTGTCAGGGAGGTGGTGCGGGTGATGCGAGTGATGTGTGCGCCCAAGAAAAAGATGCCGG
>NZ_JBSGZO010000886.1:0-1504 GCF_053611045.1 Streptomyces sp. NPDC054841
GTTCCGGGAGCCGCCGCCGTCGTGGTGCGGTGGACGAGGTCGCGAGGGTCAGACCGCCGAGCCGGCCTTCCAGTCGGCCCAGCTCAGGTTCCAGCCGTTGAGGCCGTTGTCCGGCTTGATCGTCGTGTCCTGGGAGTTCTTGACGACCACGACGTCGCCGACGATCGAGTTGTCGTAGAACCAGGCGGCGGGCTGGTTCGGGTCGCCCGCGCCCTTGACGTCGTTCAGGCCGACACAGCCGTGGCTGGTGTTGACGCTGCCGAAGACACCGTCGGAGCCCCAGTAGTTGCCGTGGATGAACGTGCCCGACGAGGAGAGCCGCATGGCGTGCGGGACGTCCTTGATGTCGTACTCGCCCTTGCCGTCGTCGTCGGTGAAGCCGACCGTCGCACCGTTCATCCGGGTCTCCTTGAACTTCTCGGAGATCACCATCCGACCGTTGTAGGTCGGGTTATCCGGCGAACCGGCGGAGATCGGGATGGTCTTGATCGTCTTGCCGTCCTGGGTGACCGTCATGGTCTTGGCGGCGGCGTCGACGGTGGAGACCTGGTTGCGGCCGATCTTGAAGGTGACCGTCTTCTGCTGGACGCCGAAGACTCCGTCGGCGCCCTCGACTCCGTCGAGCTTCAGCTTCATCGTGACGGTGGAGCCCGCCTGCCAGTACTGGTCGGGGCGGAAGTCGAGCCGCTGCGAGTTGAACCAGTGGCCGACGACCTCCTGGCCGCTGCTGCTGGAGACGGTGATGCCGGACTGGACGGCCTTGCGGTCGGTGATCGCCTTGTTGAAGTTGACCGAGACCGGCATGCCGACGCCGACGGTGGAGCCGTCCTCGGGCGTGAAGTTCCCGATGAAGCTGTTGGCCTGGGAGACGGTGGTGAAGGAGGAGTTCTCGTGGGCCTCACGGCCCTGGGAGTCCTTGGCGGTGGCGGCGATCTTGTAGACGGTCGCGCGCTCCAGTTGCTCGTCCGGCTGCCAGCTCGTGCCGTCGGCGGCGAGCGTGCCCTTGACGCTCTTGCCCTCGGCGGTGGTCATGGTGACCTCGGTGAGCTTGCCCTTGCTGACGGTGACCTTGGCGTCCTTGTTGATGCTCGCGTTGGTCGCGCCGTTCTTGGGTGAGATGACTATTCGGGCGTCCGAAGCGTCCTTCGCGGCCGCCTCGTCGACCTGCGCCTGCGACTTCTTCGAGCCCTCGTCGCCGCTGTTCTTGCCGTCGTCGCCCCCACTGCAGGCCGAAAGCACCAGCACGCCGCCGAGCAGTGCGGACGCGGCCACGAGGCCTCGGCGCCGCTTGCTGTCCGTCATCACACGCTTCTCCATCGTCGCCGATTCCCTGCCAACTCTTTTCACAACACCGATTCCGCCCCGCGCGGTTTCGTTTCGGACGCCGATGTGGCGCACACCACTGACCGACGCGCCTCCGGAGGCTCCGGTTCCGGTTGTTCCGGCTGTTCCGGCTACGGGTACCCACTTAGGACACGGATGCCGACGGGCTCAGGATCGCCGA
>NZ_JBSGZO010000887.1:0-1493 GCF_053611045.1 Streptomyces sp. NPDC054841
GGTCCCCGGAAAGGGGTCCCGCGCGGTTCTGCGTTCTGCGTGTCTGCGTTCTGCAGCGGTTCTGCGTTCTGCGTTGTCTGCGGCTCTGCGTATCCGGGCCGAGGGTCAGCCGAGCTCGTGCATCCAGCCGTGAGGGTCCCCGGCGACGCCGGTCTGGATGTCCAGCAGCGTCTTCCGCAGCTCCATCGTGACCTTGCCGGGCTCGCCGTTCGCCTGCGTCCATTCGCCGGCGGCGGACTTGACCGTGCCGACGGGGGTGATGACGGCGGCGGTGCCGCAGGCGAAGACCTCGGTGAGCGTGCCGTTCTCGGTGTCACGCTTCCACTGGTCGGTGGTGATCCGGCCCTCCTCGGCCTCGTAGCCGAGGTCGCGGGCGAGCTTGAGCAGCGAGTCACGGGTGATACCGGCGAGGAGCGAGCCGGTGAGCTCGGGCGTGACGATCTTGTCCCCGTACACGAAGTACAGGTTCATGCCGCCCATTTCCTCCACGGTCCTGTGCTCCAGGGCGTCCAGCCAGACGACCTGGTCGCAGCCCTTGGCAGCCGCCTCGGCCTGCGCCAGGAGGGAGGCGGCGTAGTTGCCGCCGGTCTTGGCGAAGCCCATGCCGCCGGGAACGGCGCGGACGTAGTTCTCGGAAAGCCAGACCGAGACGGGCTTGACGCCACCGGGGAAGTACGGGCCGGCCGGGGACGCGATGACGATGAAGAGGTACTCGTTGGCCGGCCTCACACCGAGACCGACCTCGTTGGCGAACATGAACGGGCGCAGATAGAGCGAGGCCTCGCCGCCGTGCGCCGGGACCCATGCCTTGTCCTGCTGGACCAGGGCGTCACACGCCGCGATGAACGTCTCGACCGGAAGCTCGGGCATGGCGAGGCGGCGTGCGGAAAGCTGGAAGCGCTTGGCGTTGGCATCAGGCCGGAACGTGGCGACCGAGCCGTCGGGCCGACGGTAGGCCTTCAGCCCCTCGAAGATCTCCTGCGCGTAGTGCAGCGTCATGTTGGCCGGGTCGATGGACAGCGGCGCGTACGGCGTGAGCTCCGCGTCGTGCCAGCCCCGCCCCTCCGTCCACTTGATCGTCACCATGTGGTCGGTGAAGTGGCGGCCGAATCCGGGGTTGGCCAGGATCGCCTCGCGCTCCGCATCGGACAGCGGGGTCGAGGAGGGCTTGAGCTCGATCGTGGGCGTCGTCATGTCTGCGTGTCCTTCACCGTGTGTTTGTGACGGACCGCGCTCACATCTGAATGTCTGTACGCCCTGAGTACACCTGTACTAGGACGTCCGAGCTTTCCCGCATGATGCGGCCCCACGTCCAATTATCGCAGTGCGTGGGAGCCGGAGCAGAACAGTGTGAATTGCGGCCCATGGCTGATGGTGGCACCCGGGGGCCGCATAGGAGAAGCCGCCGGGCGCGGATGCGACCCGGCGGGGTGGAGGTTTCGAGCCGGGGGGTCCCCCCAGGCCCGTTGGTCTCGGGGGGAGGGTCAGCCCGC
>NZ_JBSGZO010000888.1:0-1488 GCF_053611045.1 Streptomyces sp. NPDC054841
GTCCTGGGCACGGCCAGCAGGGTGATCACCACACCGAGCAGGGCGAAGCCGGCTCCGATGGCGAAGGCCAGCTGGAATCCCTCGGTCGTCGCGTCCGCCACGGCGGCAGCGTCCGGACGCCGGCCTTCCAGCAGCTCGTTGATGTGGGCGTTGGCCACGGAGGAGAGCACCGCGAGGCCCAGGGCGCCACCGATCTGCTGGGTCGTGTTGATCAGGCCGGAGGCGAGTCCCGACTCCTGCGGTGTGACGCCGGCGACCGCGACGATGGTCACGGGTACGAAGGAGAACCCGAGTCCCAGGGCCACGACCACCGACGGCAGCAGGACATCTCCGACGAAGGTCCCGTCGGCCGAGATACGGGTGAACAGCAGCAGGCCCGCCGTGGTCAGCACCAGGCCGACCAGCAGGATCGGCCTCGGCCCGACCTTCGTCACCAGCTGCGAGGCGGCCCCGGCCGCGAAGATGGTCGCCGCCGACAGCGGAAGGTAGGAGAGCCCGGCTTCCAGAGCCGAGAACCCGAGGACCAGTTGCAGGTACAGAGAGATGAAGAAGAACATCGACAGCAGGGCGGCGCCCACCAGCAGGGAGACGACGTTGGCGCTGGAGACGTTGCGGTTGCGGAAGATCCGCAGCGGCATCACCGGGTGCGTGACGACGCGCAGTTCGACGACGACGAAAACCAGCAGCAGCACAACGGACAGCGCCAGCAGGCCGATGGTCCGCGTGGAGCCCCAGCCGGCACGTTCGGCGTCGACGAGGGCGTAGACCAGGACGCCGAGTCCGCCGGTGACCAGCGCGGCACCGGCGAAGTCCACGCCGGTGCGTTCGTGGCCGCGGCTCTCGCGGACGAACCGCGGGGTGAGAACGGCCGCGGCGAGACCGATCGGCACGTTGACGAACATCACCCATTCCCAGCCGGCCCACTCGGTGAGCACTCCGCCGAGCAGAACGCCGATGGCGCCGCCCGCTCCGGCGAGTGCGCCCCAGATGCCGAGGGCCTTGTTGCGTTCGGCCCCTTCGGTGAAGGTCGTGGTGACGATGGACAGCGCGGCCGGCGCGATGATCGCGGCGCCGAGGCCCTGGCCCGCGCGTGCGGCGATCAGCCAGCCCGCGGTGGGGGCCAGGCCCCCGAGCAGCGACGCCGCGGAGAAGAGGCCGAGGCCGGTCATGAACACCCGGCGCCGCCCGAACAGGTCGGCGGTGCGACCGCCGAGCAGCAGGAAGCCGCCGAAGGCGAGAGCGTAGGCGTTGACGATCCACTGGACGTTGGCGTCACTGAAGTGGAGATCCCGCTGGATCGACGGCAGGGCGACATTCACGATGGAGGCGTCGAGGACGACCATCAGCTGTGCCGCGGCCAGGACGATCAGCGCCTTCCAGCGCAGCGGGTCGGGCGATAACGCCGAATCGGGAGGCGTGGCCATGGGAGGTATCCGCTCCTGTGGGTTAAAGTGGAAAGCGGAATCGGATGTCCGATTCCGAAACGAC
>NZ_JBSGZO010000889.1:0-1485 GCF_053611045.1 Streptomyces sp. NPDC054841
GCCCTCAGCTCAAGGAGCATCAGCATGCGTATCGCACGATCACGAATGACACGAAAGCTGGCGGTGGCCGTCGCTGCCGCCGGCCTGCTGGCCGGCGGCGCGGTCGCCTCCACGGAGGCCTTCACGACCAACCCGGCCACCCACACGGCTGCTGTCACAGCTACCGACACGGTCGCCGTCGCGGCGGCGGAGCACTCACAGAAGCAGTCCAAGATCATTGGCACGTTCGAGGTGTGGGACACGTGCCCGTACCTCGTGACCTCGGACGGCAAGCACTACTACCTGCCGGGCTACACGATCGGCGGCAACGGCGCCCTGTACAAGAAGTCGACCGGCGGCTTCATCGCCCATCGCGGCTGGAAGATCCAGGCCAACGGAACCAAGTACTACAAGCCCCTCGGCCGCCGCACCACGATCTGCACGACTTGGGGCGACCAGTGGCGCATCAAGGCGAAGTCGATCTACGCCCTCGATCACTGAGCCAAGCGGCAACCGGGGGTCTTCGCCGCTGCGAGGACCCCGAGGCCGCCGCACCCGGCCTGTCGCCACCCGGGGGCAGACGCTGTCCGCCATTGCCCGCCACTCGCCCCACCCGGCACGCACTCGCCCATCGACCGGACCACCCAGACCGCGCCCCTCGTCGACGGCGCATCCGGGTCCGCCGCGTCTTCCCTCGCCATCTGCCGGTACCGACGACCGGGGCGAGCGACCGTCCACACGGCCCGTCCCGGGGCGCCAGGCCCCTGGGCCGTTACACCATCCACTCATGCTCGAAGGAGCAACCGTATGTCTGTCGTCAAGACCTGCAGGGCCCGGCCGCTGGTCATCGCCGCGCTCGTCGCCGGCCTGGTCGCCGGCGCCGTCACTGTCACCTCCACCACCGACGTATTCACCACCGCATCCGCCCCGGCCTCGGCCGCCGCCGACCGCGTCGCCCTGGCCGGTGCGAACGACCGGCCCAAGGGCAGGGACAGGGGGTGCGAGTCCGTCGACCGCATCACGCCCTTCCTGATCCGCGAGGGCTGGGACAGCACTCCCGAGAAGGTGATGTGGCGCAACGGCGCCTCCACCCAGCAGCAGCACCAGTACGCCTGGACCAAGACCTTCACCGCCCGCGGCATGCTCACCGGCAGCCTGGAGTACACGCCCGCCGCACAGAAGAAGGCGAAGGCGGCCATCAACAAGAAGAACAAGCAGAGCAATGCCACTCGTATGCTGGGCTTCGAGTTGGAGCTGTCCGCCTCCGTCGGCAAAACCGAGACCCTCACCTACAACATCCCCGCCCGCAGCGCGTTCATCGCCAAGCGGGGTATCTGGAAGCAGACCTGGGGCGTCAATCGCTACCAGCGGTGGTCCAACTGCCAGGAACGCTGGAGCCATGTCGGCAACTTCACCGGAGTCGGAGAGATGAACTACACCTCCTCCAAGAAGCTCTTCCGCTGAACCATCCGGCGAGCAGCGCGACCTGCCGGGGGTGTGCTCGGG
>NZ_JBSGZO010000890.1:0-1476 GCF_053611045.1 Streptomyces sp. NPDC054841
GATCAGGACCTGACGCCCGGCGAGCTGTTTCACCGGTTCGGGTTGCGCCGCGACGTCGTCCTCCGGCAGCCAAGGGGCCAGCGCGAGTACGGAGTCAGGCGATGCGGTCCAGGACGATCGGGTTCGAGGTGAACGCCGTGCCCGTCGCGGCGATGTCGTACGCCCCCTCAAGGGACTTGATGGCGTACTCGAACTTCTCCGGGGTGTCCGTGTGCAGGGTCAGCAGACGCTGGCCCGCGGTCACCGGCTCGCCGGGCTTGGCGTGGATCTCGATGCCGGCGCCGGCCTGGACCGGGTCCTCCTTGCGGGCGCGGCCCGCACCGAGGCGCCAGGCGGCGACACCGACGCCGTAGGCGTCGAGGCGGGTGAGCACGCCCGTGGACGGGGCGGTGATCACGTGCTGCTCACGGGCGACGGGGAGCTCGGCGTCCGGGTCTCCGCCCTGCGCGGCGATCATGCGGCGCCAGACGTCCATGGCGGAGCCGTCGGCGAGTGCCTTCGCGGGGTCGGCGTCCTTGATGCCGGCAGCGATGAGCATCTCCTGGGCCAGGGCCACGGTGAGGTCGATGACGTCCTGGGGGCCGCCGCCCGCGAGCACCTCGACGGACTCACGGACCTCCAGGGCGTTGCCCGCGGTGAGGCCGAGCGGGGTGGACATGTCGGTGAGCAGGGCCACGGTCTTCACCCCGTGGTCGGTGCCGAGACCCACCATGGTGGAGGCGAGCTCGCGGGCGTCCTCGATGTTCTTCATGAAGGCGCCGGAGCCGACCTTCACGTCCAGCACCAGCGAGCCCGTACCCTCGGCGATCTTCTTCGACATGATCGAGGAAGCGATCAGCGGGATCGCCTCGACCGTGCCGGTGACGTCCCGGAGGGCGTAGAGCTTCTTGTCGGCCGGGGCCAGCCCGTCGCCGGCCGCGCAGATGACCGCGCCGGTCGTGTCGAGGACGTTCAGCATCTCCGCGTTGGACAGCAGCGCACGCCAGCCGGGGATGGACTCCAGCTTGTCCAGCGTGCCGCCGGTGTGGCCGAGACCGCGGCCGCTCAGCTGCGGCACGGCCGCGCCGCAGGCGGCCACGAGCGGCGCCAGCGGCAGTGTGATCTTGTCGCCGACGCCACCGGTGGAGTGCTTGTCGGCGGTCGGGCGGGACAGCGAGGAGAAGTCCATGCGCTCGCCGGAGGCGATCATCGCGGCGGTCCAGCGGGCGATCTCCGCACGGTTCATGCCGTTGATCAGGATCGCCATCGCCAGCGCCGACATCTGCTCGTCGGCGACCTCGCCACGGGTGTACGCGTCGATGACCCAGTCGATCTGCTCGGGGGTGAGTTCGCCTCGGTCACGCTTGGTGCGGATGACGGAGATGGCGTCCATGTGCTTGGGGGTCCTTCCGGTACGAACCAGGGTGGTGCGAGAGGTACGAAGGTTGGCAGGGGTACGCGGTTCTCGGCGTGGGGGGTGGGAAAAGTGGGCGGCCC
>NZ_JBSGZO010000891.1:0-1474 GCF_053611045.1 Streptomyces sp. NPDC054841
GGGAGTGTCATGAATCAGGTGTGTTCCTCCCCGAAGGAGTCACCTGATGAATACGACGACTGATCACCTGATCGAGGCCGGGGGCGGCGTGTCGCTTGCCGGGGCCGGTGCAGGTGTCCAGGGTGCCGACGTGAAGTCGATGCCGGTATCCGCGAACGGTGTGTCCGCCGAGCTGCTGGAGGAGCTGGCCGCGCTGGCGGCCGAGAAGGTCCGTGAGGGAGGGCTGCGGCTGATGGGCGAGGGCGGGATCCTCCCGGAACTGGCCCAGCACCTGATGCAGGCGGCCCTGGAAGCGGAGATGGATCTGCACCTGGCCGCGGAGGCCGGCCGGGTCGGCGGGCGGGGATCCCGCTCGGGCGGCAACAGCCGCAACGGCTACCGGTCCAAGAAGGTCATAACGGAGGTGGGCACCGTGACGGTGCAGGTCCCGAGGGACCGCCTGGGCACCTTCAGCCCGCGGCTGCTGCCCAAGTACGCCCGCCGGACCGGCGCGTTGGACGAGATGGTGCTGTCGCTGACGGCGAAGGGTCTGACCTCCGGGGAGATCGTCGCCCACCTCGCCGAGGTGTACGGGATGACCACCACGAAGGAGACCGTCTCCACCATCACCGACAAGGCCCTGGAGTCGATGGCGGAATGGCGCACGCGTCCTCTCGACGCGGTCTACCCGGTCGTCTTCATCGACGCCATCCACGTCCGCATCCGCGACGGGCACGTGGCGAACCGTCCGATCTACGTGGCCGTCGCGGTCACCGCTGACGGCTACCGGGAGATCCTCGGCCTGTGGGCCGGCGACGGCGGGGAGGGCGCGAAGTACTGGCAGACCGTCCTGACCGAGATCAAGAACAGAGGCGTCCGCGATGTGCTGATGCTGGTCTGCGACGGCCTGTCCGCGCTGCCCGACGCGGTGAACACCGTCTGGCCGCAGACCGTGGTGCAGACCTGCATCGTCCACCTCATCCGCAACAGCCTGCGCTATGCCTCGCGCCGTGACTGGGCGGACGTGGCCCGCGACCTCAAGCCCGTCTACACCGCAGTCAACGAGGAACAGGCCCGTCAGCGACTGGACGAGTTCAGTCAGACGTGGGGCAAGAAATACCCCTCGATCAGCGGGAGTTGGGAGAGAGCCTGGAGCGAGTTCGTGCCCTTCCTCGGCCTGCCCGACGCCATCCGCCAGGTGGTTTACACCACCAACGCGATCGAGAGCCTGAACGCTCGTTACCGGCGTGCGGCGCAAGCCTGCGGACACTTCCCGAACGAGACGGCCGCCCTCAAGCGCCTCTACCTCACGACCCTGGCCCTGGACCCCACCGGACGCGGCCGCCAGCGCTGGAACAACCGCTGGAAGTCCGCCTTGAACGAGTTCGACCTGCTCTTCGACGGCCGCCTTACGGCCGGACGAGTGTAGGCCGATCAGCCCGCCCAAGAACCAATAGGCCAAACAGACGAACTACACCTGATTCCTGATAGACCC
>NZ_JBSGZO010000892.1:0-1472 GCF_053611045.1 Streptomyces sp. NPDC054841
TTTGGAGCCCGTCCGGCGATCGAGGGGGTCGGGACGGGTGGGGCAAGAACCTCAGCCGCCGCAGTTCCTCGCGCCCGCGTGCAGCGCGACCGCCGTGTTCGGGCCGAGCGTCCGCGTGAACTGGCCCGCGCTGTTGACCGTCACGCCCGTGCCCGACTGCACGTCGCAGTAGGTACCGGCCGGGAGCGACGTCTGGAACGTACGCGTCAGCGAGGACGACTCGTGGTTGATGGCCACGTACGCCTTGGCGCCGCGCCCGAAGGCGATCGCGTCCGCGCCGTTGTCCCACCAGTTGGTGACCGACTGGCCACGGGCCTGGTTGCGGAAGGCGACCATCGAGGAGATCTCGCGCCACGCGTGCTGGCACTTCCAGCCGTCGCTGTAACAGGCGTTCACCGTGCCGCCGTTCGGCGGGCCCGCGTCCTTGTCGGACCATTCGTAGCCGGAGTGGACGTCCGGGGAACCGTAGGGCCAGGCGAGCATGAAGACGTTCGCCAGGGTGTAGTTGGCGCCGTCCTTGTAGTTGAGGGTGTCGCCGCCGCGCTCGGTGTCGTGGTTGTCGACGAAGACGGCGGACTGGCCGCTCGCCATGTAGCCCCAGCCCTCGCCGTAGTTCTTCAGATAGGCGAGGTTCTCGTTGTTGAAGACCCGCTTGAGGTCACGGGCGTAGCGGAACTCCTGGACGTCGCCGTTCCCGAGGTACTCCGTCGGCTGGACGGCCTCACCGGCCCCGTAGATGGCCTCCTGCTTCCAGTGCACGCCCGGGTTGCTGAGCTTCGCCTTGATCGCGGCGAGGTCGGCGGCGGGCATGTGCTTGGCGGCGTCGATCCGGAAGCCGTCGACGCCCAGCGACAGGAGGTCGTTCATATAGCCCGCGATCCTGGTGCGGACGTACTCCTCACCGGTGTCGAGGTCCGCGAGCCCGACCAGCTCGCAGTACTGGACGTTCACGCGGTCCTGGTAGTTGGTGATGTGCGCGGTGCAGTCGTCCATGTCCCAGGACGCGTACAGGCCGGGGTAGTCGTACTTCGTGTACGGCGAGCCGCCGGTGCCCGTCCCGGAGCCCGCGGCCATGTGGTTGATGACGGTGTCGGCGACGACCTTGACGCCTGCCGCGTGGCAGGCGTTGACCATGTTCGTGAAGGCGGTGCGGTCGCCCAGCCGCCCCGCGATCTTGTAGCTGACGGGCTGGTAGGAGGTCCACCACTGCCCGCCCTGTATGTGCTCCTGGGGCGGCGAGACCTGGACGTACCCGTATCCGGCCGGGCCCAGGGTGTTGGTGCATGCCTGGGCGACCGAGTCGAAGCGCCATTCGAAGAGGACGGCGGTGACGTCCTTGGTGCCGGGCGGGGCCGCCTGGGCCGTCCCGGCGGATCCGGCGGCCCCTATGAGGGTGCCGGCCGCGAGGGCGAGCGCGGCCGCCCGCGATCTGATAGCCATGATTCCTCCTGCACGTCGGTGTGCTGATGAGG
>NZ_JBSGZO010000893.1:0-1458 GCF_053611045.1 Streptomyces sp. NPDC054841
GCGGCGCGACAGGGCAAAGCTTGCCGGGAGGGGCACTAGGTCGTATTGCCTCGCGATCCGCCGGATCCGCGGGCAAGGCGCCGGGGCCCGTCCGGCTCGGCACCGGTGGCTTGGCACCGGCCGCCGTGGCTCGGCACCGGTGGCTTGGCCCGGGCCCCGTTACCGTTCGGCCGAAGGTAAGGGAACGGCAAAGCCACGTCGCTCGTTACCTCAGGCATGACAGCTATGACCCCCGGCTCGAACATCCCCCTGACCGCCGCGCGCGTGGCGGTGGACGTCGCGGCGCCCGTGCGGCTCGACGTATCGGGCCTGCTGCTCACCGCCGACGGCAAGGTGCGCTCCGACGACGACTTCATCTTCTACAACCAGCCCACGGGCCCCGGTGTCACCTACCGGTCCGGCGGGGGCACGGCGCCCGACGCGATCATCGTCGACACCACGGCCGTCCCGGCCGGGGTCGAGAAGATCGTCGTCACGGCCAGCCCGGACGCCGCGGGGCAGACCTTCCAGGGCATCGAGCCCACGGCCACGATCCGCAACGCCGACGACAGCGCGGTCCTGGCGACCTTCACCCCGCCCCGGCTGGGCTCTGAGACGGCGCTGGTGGTCGTCGAGATCTATTTGCGCAACGGGGCGTGGAAGGCCCGCGCGGTCGGCCAGGGATATGCGAACGGGCTGGCGGGCATCGCCACCGACTTCGGCGTCTCGGTGGAGGAGGAGCCGGCCGCCGCACCCGCTGCCACGCCCGCCCCCGCCCCAGCCCCTGCCCCGGTGGCCGATCCGCGCGTCGCGGCACCGCCGGCTCCCCCGGCCGCCGCCCCCGCTGCGGCCGCGGCGCCCGCCCCGGGCACGGGAAAGATCAACCTGGACAAGGGCCGGGTCAGCCTCCAGAAGAACCAGACGGTGTCCCTGGTCAAGGGCGGCCGCCCGCTGCTCTCCCAGGTCAAGATGGGCCTCGGCTGGGAGCCCGCCTTCCGCGGCAAGGACATCGACCTGGACGCGTCCGTGATCGCGTACGGCCCGCAACGCAATCATCTGGACAGCTGCTACTTCGGAAAGCTGACCATCCTGAACGGCGCGATCAAGCACTCCGGGGACAATCTGACCGGCGAGGGCGCGGGCGACGACGAGGTGATCGTCGTGGATCTGGGCCGCATTCCCGCCGAGGCCACAGGCCTGGTCTTCACGGTCAACTCCTTCTCGGGCCAGAAGTTCACCGAGGTCGCGAAGGCGTACTGCCGGCTGCTGGACGCGGCGACGGGCGAGGAGCTGGTGCGCTTCGACCTCACCGGCGCCGAGCCCCAGACCGGCGTGATGATGGCGAAGCTGATCCGGCAGTTCTCCGGTGAGTGGGAGATGACCGCGATGGGCGAGTTCGTGAAGTCCCGTACCGTCCGGGGCATGGTCAAGCCCGCGGCGCAGTCGCTGTAGCCGCCCCCGAGACAGCCGGTCCCGGCC
>NZ_JBSGZO010000894.1:0-1457 GCF_053611045.1 Streptomyces sp. NPDC054841
CCGTATGCCCTATGTGCCTACATGTCCATGTGCATACGCGCCGCGTAGGCCTCCGCTCCTACGCCGCGGACCGGGCGACGGGCTGCGGCGTGTGCTTCGCCAGCCACTCCGGCAGCGCCGACCGCTCACCCACCCGCAGCGCCAGCAGCATCGCGTCCGCCGGAGTCGGCACGAACGGCTCGTGCAGCAGCGGCATACCCGCCTGCTCCGGCGTACGGTCCGCCTTGCGGTGATTGTCCTCGGCGCAGGACGCGACCGTGTTCAGCCAGCTGTCCGCACCACCCCGCGATCGCGGCACCACATGGTCCACGGTCGTCGCTCGCCTCCCGCAGTAGGCGCACCGGTGCTGGTCACGCACCAGCACACCCCGTCTCGACCACGGCGCCTGTCTTCGAAACGGCACCCGTACGTATCTGCAGAGCCTGATCACCCGGGGCACCGGAAGCTCGACAGCGGCCGCGCGCACGCGAAGACCGGGGTGGGCCTGCTCGACGACGGCCTTGTCCTGCAGCACCAGCACCACCGCACGGTTCAGCGTCACCGTCGACAGCGGCTCGAAGCTCGCATTCAGTACCAGCGTGTCCCGCATTGTGCCCACCTCCCGTGTGCCGGCCCAGCCCTTGTGGCGGGCTCTGGGCTTGGATCAACTCTGGCCGGGCACGCCGCGATGGACAACGCAATATCCGCGCACAACGAAAGATGCCCGCTCCTGATCTCTCCAAGACCAGGAGCGGGCAAACAACAAACGAACCCTGGGAAAGCTACCCGCGGTTCTCGTACTCGCCGATCAGCTGGGCACGCGCGAGCGCATGGAACCGCAGGTTGAAGCCCACGACCGCAGGCGACACATCGTCGCCGGGACCCAGCTTCTCGCTGTCCACCGCGTACACGGTGAACACATAGCGGTGCGGTCCGTCACCGGGCGGCGGCGCGGCACCGCCGAAGTCCTTCGACCCGTAGTCGTTGCGGACATGCACGGCGCCATCGGGCAGCCCCTCGAACTTGCCGCTGCCCGCACCCGCGGGCAGCCCGGTCACCGAGGCCGGGATGTCGAACAGCACCCAGTGCCAGAAACCGCTGCCCGTCGGCGCGTCCGGATCGAAGCACGTCACCGCGAAGCTCTTCGTCCCCGCCGGGAAGCCCTCCCACCGCAACTCCGGCGAGGTGTTGCCGGCCGAGTGGACCTGGGCGTCCTTAAGGAAAGCTCCGGGCACGATGTCGGCGCTCGTCACCGTGAACGACGGCACCGGCGGGTGGAAGTCATGAGGCAGCGGAGCCCTCTTCGCCTCGGTCACGTCTGAACCTCCGAATTCGGCAGTCCTGCGCTTGCGCGCCTACGGGCACCGAGCCTAGAGCCCTAGATGTTCTGTCCCGGGAGGTTGTGGACGGGTGATGCAGGTCTCGGCTGAGGGATCTTGAACAGGTGAGGGCCTTCCGGTTCGGTGTGGATTGCGACG
>NZ_JBSGZO010000895.1:0-1161 GCF_053611045.1 Streptomyces sp. NPDC054841
CCGCCGGACATCCGGCGGCGAGCACACCCGGGCCGGGGTTCAGCTGTCACCCGGCCGCGCGCACCGCCGCCGTCGCCTTTCTCGCCGCGACCAGCACCGGGTCCCACACCGGTGAGAACGGCGGCGCGTAGCCCAGGTCCAGAGCGGTCATCTGCTCCACCGTCATCCCCGCCGTCAGCGCGACCGCCGCGATGTCCACGCGCTTGCCCGCCCCCTCGCGGCCGACGATCTGGACGCCCAGCAGCCGGCCGGTGCGGCGCTCCGCCAGCATCTTGACGGTCATCGGGGCCGCGCCCGGGTAGTAGCCCGCACGGCTCGTCGACTCGATCGTCGCGGTCACGAACCGCAGCCCCACCTCGCGGGCGTCCTTCTCACGCAGCCCGGTACGGGCGATCTCGAGGTCGCAGACCTTGCTCACAGCCGTGCCCACGACACCGGGGAAGGTCGCGTAGCCGCCGCCCACGCCCGCGCCGATGACCTGGCCGTGCTTGTTGGCGTGCGTGCCGAGCGGGACGTGGCGTTCCCGGCCCGAGACGAGGTCCAGCACCTCGACGCAGTCGCCGCCCGCCCAGACGTTGTCGTGGCCGCGTACGCGCATCGCGAGATCGGTGAGCAGACCCCCGTACGCCCCGAGCGGCAGCCCCGCCGCACCCGCCAGGGTCGTCTCCGCCTCCACACCGATCCCGAGCACGACGACGTCCGCCGGGTACTCGGCGTCCTCCGTGGCGACCGCGCGGACCCGTCCGTGCGAGCCCGTCAGGATCTTGGTGACCTCGGCGTCGTCGACCGTCGTGATGCCGAGCCCGTCCATCGCCGCGTGCACCAGCCGGCCCATGTCCGGGTCGAGGGTGGCCATGGGCTGTGCGCCGCGGTTGACGACGGTCACGTCGAAGCCGTGCTTCAGCAGCGCCTCCGCCATCTCCACACCGATGTAGCCGGCGCCGATGACGACGGCCCGCCGCCCCCCGGTGCGGTCGAGGGTGTCGAGCAGCGCCTGCCCGTCGTCAAGGGTCTGCACCCCGTGGACGCCCGGTGCGTCGATCCCCGGCAGCGGCGGCCGCACCGGCCGGGGGGGGGGGGGGGGGGGGGGCGGGGGGGGGGCCCCCCCCCCCCCCCCGCCCCCCCCCCCCCACCCCGCCCCCCCCCCCCCGCCCCCCCCGG
>NZ_JBSGZO010000895.1:1171-1456 GCF_053611045.1 Streptomyces sp. NPDC054841
ACGCCCGGTGCGTCGATCCCCGGCAGCGGCGGCCGCACCGGCCGGGCGCCGGTCGCGACGACGAGCTTGTCGAAGCCCGTCCACGACTCGGCGCCCGACTCCAGATCCCGGGACCGCACGCGCTGCCCCGCGATGTCGAGCTCCGTGACCTCGGTGCGCATGCGCAGATCGATCCCGCGTGCCCGGTGCTCCTCGGGCGTACGGGCGATCAGCTCGTCCCGGTCCGTCACGTCACCGCCGACCCAGTACGGAATGCCGCACGCCGAGTACGAGGAGAAGTGGGAG
>NZ_JBSGZO010000896.1:0-1454 GCF_053611045.1 Streptomyces sp. NPDC054841
GCCCCGGGGTGCGGGGCGGACGCCGGGTTCCGTGCGTCAGGACCGTGTGCGTACCGCGGTCAGATCAGGCCGTCCCACATCTGCTCCAGCAGCACCGACCACCAGCTCTCCGGCGACGACAGCGCCGCCGGATCGAGCGCCGCGAGCTGCGACTGGAAGTCGACCGTCCAGCGGCCCGCCTGCTCCGGGTTGAGCCCGAAGCGCAGCCGCCACATCCGGCCGAGCAGCGCCAGGCAGCGGGTGAACTCCGGCAGTCCGCTGTTCACGAACTGCGGCGCCATCGGCTGCCCGCCGGGCCCGCCCTCCACCGGCACCGCCACGATCTGTGCCGTGCCGTACTGGACACAGATCGCCCGGCCGAAGTCGGTGCCCACGACCAGATACGAACCGGCGTCCGACGCCGGCTGGACCTGCCGCTGCGCGGCCAGTTCGGCCAGGGTCGGCACCACCGGCTGAGCCGGCTGCGCCCAGAAGAACGGCCCGAAGTCGGCCGGCAGACCCGCCCACACCAGGGTGCGCGCCACCACCTCCGGCACGCCCTGACGGGACACCGCCCGCTGGTCGAACCGGCAGATGCCCTGCGGCCCGAACGCCCCCGCCAGCTCCTGAGCGATGGCCTCCGGGGGCACCGGCGGCGCCGGCTGCACCGGCGGTACCGGAGCACGCACCGGCGCGGGGCGCGCCGGGCCGTCCGCGACCTGGTGCAACTCGCCCTGGTGGGTGAGGAGCTGCTGCATGCCACCCTGCCGGCTGGCGTGGTCCTTGCCGTACGGGGCGATGTTGGTGATCCGCGCCTGCGGCCAGGTCTCCCGGATCATCCGGGCGCAGTAACCACCGGGCAGCTCACAGGACTCCAGCTCGGTGTGGAGCTCGAGCACCTGGTCGTTGGGGACGTTCATCCCGCGCAGCTCATGGAAGATCTGCCACTCCGGGTGCGGAGTGCCGGGCGCCGAGCGGCGGATGAGCTGCTGCTCGGAACCGTCGGGCGCGCGGTAGCGCAGCACAGCCTGGTAGCCGCCGCCCACGGTCGGCACACCGGCCGGCTGCTGCTGCTGCTGCGGATAGCCGTATGCGGGCGGCGGTCCCTGCGGCGCCAGTCCCTGCGGTGCCGGTCCCGGGGGACCCGGAGGCTGCGGAGCCTGCGGCGGCGGGACCTGGCCGGGGCCGGCCAGCATCGTCGCGGCGTGATGCACACCGCCGGGCGGCGTACCGGGAGCACCGGGAGGGCCGGGCGGCTGCGGAGCGTTCGGAGCACCCGGAGCACCCGGCGGACCGGGCGGCTGGGGCGCAGCCGGACCGACCTGGCCCGGGCCCGCCAGCATCGTCGCGGCATGATGCACACCGCCGGGCGGCGTACCAGGAGCACCGGGAGGGCCGGGCGGCTGCGGAGCGTTCGGAGCACCCGGAGCACCCGGCGGACCGGGCGGCTGGGGCGCAGCCGGACCGACCTGGCC
>NZ_JBSGZO010000897.1:0-1445 GCF_053611045.1 Streptomyces sp. NPDC054841
CAGTACGAGGACGACCCTCCGCCTTGCATCTGCACGCACCGGACGCCGCGAAGCCCGCCCTCCGGGCGGACGGCGGGAGATAGGACTTACTCGTCCAGGGCCTGATCCGAAGACAGGCCCTCGCCCGGGAGCGGGCCGCCCGGCCGGGGTCGTCACGACTGCGGGTCAGCAGGGTCAGACGTTCGGCACCTTCAGCTTGTCCCAGCTCGTCTTTCCCGGGATGCCGTCGGCGTCGCTGCCCGAGTAGCCGAGCTTGCGCTGCCAGGCGGCGTACGACTTGCGGTCGGCCTCGCCCCACGCCGGGCCGGGACCGACCTCGTACCGCCCGCACCCCTCCGCCACCAGCCGCTTGCCCATCGCCGTGATGATCGCGCTGCTCCGGCCCGCGGCGAAGAACGCGGCACCGGGGAACGGCTCGTACGTCGCCGGGGGCTTCGGCGCCGGCGGTTTCGCCGGGCCGTCCGGCTTGCCGCCGAGGCGCTCCCGGATACGGCTCCGCATCGAGTCCATCGTGAAACCACGGGGATCGATCTTCCCCGGCTGCCATTCCTTGTGCCCGATCACCGAGCGGTGCGACCAGCCGTGTGCGCGGCAGATCGCGGCCGCCGCCTTCTCGATCGCCTCCAGCTGGGCAGCCGGCCATGGGTCGCTGCCGTTACCGAGGTTGACGCACTCGAAGCCGTAGAAATAGCGATTGCCGTCGGTGTTGGCCTCGTTGTCGGCGGGCAGCGCCGTCTCGTTGATCACCGCGCGCAGGACGTCGTCGTCGCCGAGCCCCGCGTGGTTGGCCCGTCCGTAACCGACCAGATGGACCGAGCCGTCCTTGGCGATCACACCGTGGCACAGCGGACCGGGCAGGCTCGAGTGGCCGTTGTAGCAGATGTCCACGGAGTTCTGCGTGCCCGAGGTCACGGTGTGATGGATCATCACTCCGTGCATGGGCCCCCACGGGCCCTTGTGATTGCGGTTGTGCGTACGCCAGCTCCGGTGTTCGACGACCTGCAGACCCTCGTCACGGAGGATCTTGAGGAATGTGGCGGCGGACAGAGGCGTTGCCATGGTGGTGCTCCTTTCCCAGGTGGAAGTCAGTTCTCGGGCTGTCCCTGGCCGCCTTGGCCGTCCGTCCGCACCGGCGAACCGGCCGCAGCGGCCGTCTCGGCGGCCGTCGCCTCCGCCTCGGCCGCGGCCTCCGCGGCCAGTTCCGCCTCGTTCGCCGCGGGGATCGGGCCCGCCAGCGGACCGAACGCCAGCCGCAGATCGGAGACCGAACCCTCGCCGAACACCCAGGCCAGCGGCGCGTAATGGACCTGGATCCCGCCGGGGGACCGGAGCAGCGGACGGCGGGCCGCGTCCGTGGGCCACTCGACGTCGCCCGTCGCCGTACGCGCGGCGACGATCCAGAAGTCGCCCGAGCGGTACGTCCTGCCCGGCTCGAAGTACACCTG
>NZ_JBSGZO010000898.1:0-1433 GCF_053611045.1 Streptomyces sp. NPDC054841
TAGGACTCCGTTAGGTCTTCCTGGCGGGTCTGTTCGGGAGCATGTTGGGTGTGTGGACTCACATGAAGTGAACCGTGTACGGGCGACGTTGGCGTTATACGTGGCGGATGTGTTCGCCTCAGTGCCGCGCAAGGACCAGCGGGCCAAAGGGGACTGCTACCTGCGGGGACTGATGCTGGACGGCCGCCGCAAGTCCATCCAGGCCATGGCCTCTCGGCTGCCGGACGGCAATGAACAGAACCTGCAGCAGTTCGTGAACCAGTCCACGTGGGATCCAGCTCCCGTACAGCGGCGCATCTGCGAACGGATGCTGCCGCTGATCGATCCGGCAGCGTGGGTGATCGACGATGTGTCGGTGCCCAAGGACGGAAGGATGTCGGTCGCCGTGGCCCCGCAGTACTGCGGGGCCTTGGGGAAACAGGCGAACTGCCAGGTCGCGGTCAGCATCCACGCCGCGACCGACACCGCCTCCTGCCCGCTGCAATGGCGGCTGTTCCTGCCCAAGGAGTGGGCATCGGACACCGACCGCAGGGCTCTCACCCGCATCCCGGCGGACGTCACGCACCGCGAGAAGTGGCGCCTGGCGTTGGACATGCTCGACACGCTCGCCGGCTGGGGTATGAAGCCGCCGGTCGTGGTGGCCGACGCCGCCTACGGCACCAATGCACATCTGCGGACCGCACTGGCCGACCGCGGCCTTGCCTACGTCCTGGCCGTCCGCGCGGACGTGACCGCCCACCCGTTCGATGCGGAGCCTGTGGCCCCGGACCGCAACGGGCCGGTCGGTTGCTGGCCCCAGCCCCGCTACCGGCACCACGCACCGTCGGTGGCAGCCCTGGCACTCAGCCTTGGGCAGGAAGCCTTCACCCCCGTGACCTGGCGGAAAGGCTCGCGAGGGGAGTTACGCTCCCGCTTCGCCGCCGTGCGTGTCCGCCCGGCAGGCAAGGCCGTCGAGCGCCCGATCAAAGCCGCCGCCTCGGCAGAACAGGGCTGGTGGGACGGGACCCTGCCCGACTGCTGGTTGCTGATCGAATGGCCCGCCGAAGCCGAGGCGCCCACCGACTACTGGCTCTCCAACCTCCCGGCTGACAGTGCGATCGCCGATCTGGTCCGTCTGGCCAAGGTCCGCTGGCGCATCGAGCACGACTACCGCGAACTCAAACACGGCCTGGGCCTGGACCACTTCGAAGGCCGATCCTGGCCCGGCTGGCACCACCACGTCACCCTCGTGACCGCCGCCCATGCCTTCCTCACCGAACAACGCCTGGCCCCAAAAGCCCCCGCACCGGTCTCACCCTCTACCAAGTCCTCGACATCCTCCAGGACGCCCTGAGGTGCTGGACCGGCATCTGCACCACCTGCCACCAACCCCTGCCGGCCAGAACACGCACAACACCAAGATCAAGACAGACCTAACGGAGTCCTACTAGGGG
>NZ_JBSGZO010000899.1:0-1430 GCF_053611045.1 Streptomyces sp. NPDC054841
GCTCGCGGTAGAGGCGTTCGACGGGGTAGGAGCGGTCGTAGCCGCGGCCGCCGAAGATCTGCACGCACCGGTCGATGACCCGGCCCGCCGCCTCGCTCGCTGCGAGCTTCGCCGTCGACGCCTTCGCGTGCAGCGCCTTGCGGTCGGTGTTGGGCTGATCGGCCTCCCAGGCGACCTGGTGGGCGTAGGCGCGGTTGACGGCGATGTCGACGGCGCAGTCGGCGAGCATGCCCTGGACGAGCTGGAAGTCGGCGATGGGTGAGCCGAACTGGCGGCGCTCGACGGCCCAGTCGCGGGCCAGTTCCAGCGCTCGCTCGGCGGCTCCGACCGTGCGCGCCGCGATCATCAGACGCTCGTCGGTGAACCACTCCTTCGTCAGTTCGTAGCCGTCCCCGACATTCCCGAGCACGTCTTCGTCGGGAACGAACACATCGGTGAACGTGAACTCGGGATGCCCGTTGACCGCCGAGTGCATGAACCGCGGCACCCGGGTCATCTCCAGCCCCTGCGCCTGCTTGTCGACGAAGAAGAGGGTGGGCGCCCGCCCCGGGCCGGCGTCGGCCTGAACCAGCAGGAAATCGGCGATGTCGCCGCAGGTCACGAACCACTTCTCGCCGTTCAGCAGCCAGCCGCCGTCCGTGCGGGTCGCGGTGCTCGTACCGGAACTGGGGTCCGAGCCCGCGCCCGGTTCCGTCACCGCGAAGGCGTCGAAGCGCTCGCCGCGGATGACGGGCAGCAGGTACTTCTCGCGCTGCGCCTCGTCGGCGTACGCCAGGACGTTGGCGGGACGCCACGGGATGTCCCAGAGGCAGTTGGTGACCTTCCCGAACTCCTCCTCGACGATGACCTGGTCGAGCAGCGACAGACCGGCCCCGCCCCATTCGGTGGGCATGTTGATGGCGTACACACCGGCATCGATCGCGGCTCGGGTCAGCTCGCGCACGGTGTCGGCGGGCAGTGGGCCGCCGGCCTCCTCGGACTGGTTCTCGTACTCCATCAGGAGCCTGGTGTACGCGGCGGCCCGGTCCTTGAGGGCGGCCTGCTCGGGTGTGTAGCGGAAGTCCATGGTGTGCTCCGGGCCTTTCGGTCGGGACGGGCAGTGGGAGGTGGTACGAGGCATCGGTGCGGTGCGGTGCGGTGCGGTGCGGTGCGGTGCGGTGATGGGACGGGGCGGCCCTGTCAGGCCAGTACCGCGCGGGAATCCAGGGCGAGCACGCCGTCCGGGCGGACCAGAAGTGGGTTGACTTCGAGTTCGGCGATCTCCGGATGGGCCGCGGCGACGGTGGTGATGCGCTCGATGACGTCCGCGGCGGCGGCCACATCCACGGCGGGCCGCCCGCGGACACCTGACAGCAGTGCGGCCGTCCGCAGGCCGCGCAGCAGCTCCGCGGCACGCGCGGCCGGGAGGGGCGCCAGGGTGAAGGCGACGT
>NZ_JBSGZO010000900.1:0-1429 GCF_053611045.1 Streptomyces sp. NPDC054841
GCAGGGTCATTGCGTGAAGTGATCTTGTCCGGGTTCGTCAGGTGAGTCCGAGGGCGGTCAGGGGGCGGCGGTAGTCGCGGGCGGCTCGTCGGAGGGCCGCGGCCATGTTGGTGGCGCCGTCTTGGCGGTGGATGCCGATGGCGAGGTTGCGCAAGGATGCCATGGTGCGGGGCAGGTGTCCGGTGCGGACCTTGGAGTCGTCCTCGCGGAAGGTCCGGTCGCGGACGTGATGCAGGAGGTTCTCGATACCCCAGTGGCCTCTGATCCAGGAGGCGAGTTCGGGGCCGGTCGCGGCGCCGGGGGCGAGGCTGGTGATCAGGTAGATCCGCTCGATCGTGAGCTCACCGGTGGCCCGGTCCAAGCGCCATCGGACGATATGGAGGGCCTGCTTCGCGTCGGGGTAGTCGAGGTGGTCGAAGGCGGCGGCCTTCAGCCTGCGGATCTCGATGCGGTGGTGGGCACGGGTGCGGTCGTAGTGCTCCAACGGCATGTCCCGCCAGGGCAGATGGCGCACCCGGTCGTGGAGCTTGGCGTGGTTCTTCTTCGCGATCGCCAGGTAGTGGGCCCCGCGTGACCGGAGGTAGGTGCCGTGGGCGTGCTGGGTGTGCAGCGCGTCAGCGGTGACCACGACGCCGTCCAGGTCCTCGATGGTGTCCAGCAGGGGCGCGAAGGCGGGGATCTCGTTGCTCTTGTCGGCGATCTGCCGCTGGGCCAGGACGGTGCCGGTGTGATCCATCGCGGCGAGCAGGACCACCGCGGTCTTCTCGGCGGTGCGCGAGCCGCGCACCGTCTTGCCGTCCACGGCGACGGCCCGTCGGTTCGGCCGCGTGACCGGCTCGCCATCGGGGGTCCTCTGGGTGAGGCGAGCGTCGAGGAAGGCGCCGATGGCCCGGTCCAGGACATCGCCGTCAAGACGTTCCAGCAGGCGACGGACGGTCGCAGGGTGCGGGACGGGGATCCGCCCGGTGAGCGGGTCGGGAGCGAAGCCGAGCGCCTTCAAGGCCCAGGCCGGTGCGTCGGTGATCCATTCGCTGATGGCAGTCAGCGACTTCGCACCGGTCAGGACCCCGGCGGCCACCGCGCACGCCAGCGCGCTGAAGGGGTAGAGCCGGCCCTTGCGGCCCCGGGGATCGGGCACGCAGTCCAGGAAACTTCGCAGGTCAACGGCATCGAGAAGGGGCGCCGGGTCGGATATCGAGGCCAGTTGGCCCAGCGGGGAGGCGATGGGCGATGATGCAGAGGCAGGCACGGGCTCGCTCAGTGTTCATGGGACGTAGACACTCACATGATCACCGGCACCGTGCCTGCACTGCGTTCCCAGGGCTGATTCATAGTCCTGACTGCGTTCCACCCCCGGAACCGCACCAACCCCGACATGACGCAACGTCACAGACATCTGCGACGAAGCTGCTTCACGCAATGCCCCTGC
>NZ_JBSGZO010000901.1:0-1423 GCF_053611045.1 Streptomyces sp. NPDC054841
GACGAGGACTGACCCCGTCCACGGGCGGGGTTCACCGTTGTCAGTGGTGAACCGGACACGCGCTGCGGGTGGTGCGGCTCACGCACCACCCGCAGCGCAAACGCTGGAGCCGGACCCGACTGCTTCGGCTTCCTCCACTACCCCTTGTAGTTCTTGTTGGGGACGTACTTCCCCAGGGAACCGTCCGGCTTCACCTCCCAGACTCCCTTGATGTACTCCGGACGGATCCCGCCCGGGAAGGCGATCTCGTCCTCGTGGGAGTAGGGGCTGTCGTTGAAGGTCTGGTTGATGTCGATCCCACCGGGCGCATCGATGTCGTAGACGTACTTGGCGCCCCACTTGGTGGCGAATTCCTCGTTGTACGTGGTGCCGACGAAGGCGGACGGCTCACTGTCGTTGACGTAGCTGTCCAGGTCCGTGTTGTACTCGCTCCGCGGCGCGAAGCCCTCCTCGAAGATGACGCTCGGCGGACGGTCGTCATTGCGGAAGAGGGGCTCACGTGTGTCACGCCACTTCAGACTGCCCTTACCCTCGATGCTTTCCTGGATGCTCTCCACATCCACGTCCGGGTCAATCGCCACCTCCGGGTGAGGATTGGGCCTCGGACCAACGTCCTTGTCGTGATCCTTGTCGCTGTCGTGGTCTTTGTCCTGGTCTTCGTCGGTGTCGTGGTCTTTGTCGTTGTCGTCCTGCCGCGTCGGATCTGAACAGGCGCCGGAGCCGAGAGCGGCATTCGCGGCATCTTCGGCCCCTTGATAGGTGTCGTAGCCGGGGACCGCGGCACTGGCGGTGCCCATGGCGGCGGCGGCAACGGCGGCGAGACCGGACTGCATGGACTGCATGCCCGCTCCGGGAGCGCCGCCGGCCCCATTGCCGGGGCCGACGGCCAGGGTGACCCGACCGCTGGAGCGGCGCACCGACATGGCGATGCCGGCGCCCATGCCACCACCGACGCCGGCGGTGTCGCAGTCCTTCTCGGGGTCCTCGGGCTGCTCGGGGTCCTTGGGCCCCGGGTCCTCAGGCTCTTCCGGCTGGCCGCCACCGCTGCTGCCACCGGTCGATCCGCCGGAGGAGCCACCGCTGCTGCCACCGGTCGATCCGCCGGAGGAACCACCACTGCTGCCACCGGTCGATCCGCCGGAGGAACCACCACTGCTGCCACCGGTCGATCCGCCCGAACTCGGGCCACCGATGACACCACCGATCAGACCACCGATCAGACCGCCATCGGCGCCGCCCGATGAGCCGCCGGAGCTGGAGCCGCCGGAGCTGGAGCCACCGGAGTTGGAGCCGCCTGACGTGTCGCCGGAGGAGCCGCCGTTGGAGCCACCCGATGAACCGCCGGAGGAGCCGCCGTTGTTGCCGCCGGTTGATCCGCCGGAGTTGGAGCCGCCTGATGCGCCTCCGGACGAACCGCCAGAGT
>NZ_JBSGZO010000902.1:0-1423 GCF_053611045.1 Streptomyces sp. NPDC054841
CTGGGCAAGAGTGCCTTCTCCATCGCCTTCAAGGCCCTGGGGCGGCAACCCGAGCGGACCGTCGCCGTCCAGGCGTACGACTTCGCTCGCTGGCTGACCGGCTTCACCACCTGGGACAAGAAGCTTCCGCTGCAGATCCTTCACATGCAGGAGTCCGGCTTCCGGCGCACACTGACGTTCAATCAGGTGCATGTGACTCAGCAGGGCCAGGCGCTGGCACGCTACCAGTCGGTGTCCGTCACCCTGCCCACGTCCGGTTACCGCCAGCGGTGGAATGCGGAGCTCGGCGACTTCAGCCTCAGCACGCTGGTCGAGCGCCGGAATCTTGACAACCAGGTGATTCGCCAGACCGAGTACGGTCAGTGGACGCAGCAGTTGCCCGAGCCCGGATTCACCGGCCCGCGCTTCGTCTCCGACCCCGTTGGCATCATCCAGCCGCTCGACCGGCCGTCCCGCTACCGCTGGGCCTCCGGCATCTCCACCCGTCGGCCTGAGGACCTGAGGGACGAGTCGGTGTACGCCGTGCTCCTCTCCCCGGCGCTACGC
Source organism: Streptomyces sp. NPDC054841 (assembly GCF_053611045.1). Lineage (NCBI taxonomy): Bacteria > Bacillati > Actinomycetota > Actinomycetes > Kitasatosporales > Streptomycetaceae > Streptomyces > Streptomyces sp. NPDC054841. The sequence goes on from NZ_JBSGZO010000902.1 coordinate 547, forward strand.
GAGGCGGGTGTGTTCGGTGTCGCGGTGGAGCTGGTCGGGCCGCAGCCGAGTGCCGACCCGGAGGCCGTCTGGGCCTGGTACGTGCCGGAGCAGGGCCGGGGCCTGGCGACGTCGACCGAGCTCGCCCAATGGATCGCGGACAACGGGCTGCGGCAGGGCGAGGAAGTGATGATCCTCCACCAGGGCCTGAGCGTCTCCGCGCGTCAGCTGCTCAACGCAGAGCTGCGAAAGGCCACGGACAAGCTCGTGGATCTGGGCTTCCGGACCACCGTCTACACCCCGCACGCCGGTTACCGCTTCACGGCGAGCAAGCCGACTCTGATCCCCAACGCGGCGCCGGTGGACGAGAAGGCGCTGCTCGCTGCGTCCACGGTGACCGACCTGCCTGCGTCGTCCGGTGGAGCATCCTCGACCCTGTCCACCATCCCGGCATCCCGATGGCTGGTGACGAGCCATGAGTCGGCTCGGCATCCGCGGCTGCGGGACCACAACGGCCTGCTGTGGATCCAGGAGCGGCCGATGCTGACGACCGGCCCGGGGGCGCTGATCTCGCTGAACCCGAGCGTGGACCAGCCTGACTGGCACGCCATGGCCGACTGGAGGACGGGGCTCCTGGTGGTGCTGCCAGTGCTCTCGACCGGCGAACTGGCGGTCCACGTCCTCGCGGGACAGCGCGCACTCACCGACGAACAGCTCTGGCAGCACATTCTCAAGACGGGCAAGACCGAACCGGGCACGGTGGTCGCCTTCGCGGTGGACGCCAGGCTGGACGAGGCCGCGTATGCGCTGCTGGAGCAGCAGATCGACCGGGTTACCATGCCCCACGGCCTGCTGGGCTACCTGCCTCGCCGCGGCGAGCTGGCCAGGGTACGTATGC
>NZ_JBSGZO010000903.1:0-1393 GCF_053611045.1 Streptomyces sp. NPDC054841
CTGCTGCCCCGGCCGGTGATGTCCAGCTCTGCCGAAACCTCGATCCGAACCTGGTAGAGCACGCTGTCGCCGTCATAGCTCAGCACGTCGGACTGGCCTCCGGCCAGCATGCTGCCTTGCGAGTAAGCGACGCCGTCCTCAGTGGCGAGACCTCCGGTCACGCCGAAATGGACACCGCCACCAGGCCCGCTCGGATCGCCGAACCCGACAATGCCACGGAGCTCCGGCAGAGCCAGGCTGGCCGCCCCGGCGCCGCCGCGGTTCTTGCGCAGGAAGGTGAGCCGACGCGCCTCGACGGATGTCGGGATCCTGTCCGTACTGAGGGCGCGCAGCCCGATTGCCCGTGCCGACAGTTCCAGCGACAGCTGGTTCCCGTCCGGCAGGTCCGCGGGTGTGGTGGTGTGCTTGCCACCGAGGATGCGGCCGTGGAGCAGCTGGATGCGCGGCGCGCTCAGCCAATAGTTGATGTACTCCGTGGCCTCCGTGCCAGGCCCGGCGAGGGGGTGGCCGAGCTTCTCCCGCGCAGCCGAACGCAGCTTGCGCAGCCCCCCGATGCGTTGGGGGACCTGGTGGTAGCCGAGCAGAATACGGGTGAAGTCGTCCTTCGCAGCGCTAGCGGCGTCGCTCGGCAGCTCGATCCACGGGCCGGGCGTCTTCTCTGTCCCCTTGAGCGGGGCGAACTCTTTGGGGAACGTCATCAGCACGGTGTCGTTGACGCGGGCGGTGCGGTCAAGCGCCAGGAAGTCCTCCGCGTCGTCGTATGTCGGGAAGATCTCCAGCTCGGCGGAAGCACCCTTGAAGGCGAACCAGGCAGGCTCGCCGGAAGTGCCGAATGTGCGTCGATCCTGCACGGAGTGGGTGAGCGCGGAGACGTGGGTCTCCGTCCCGGCGCCGCCCACCGTGCCGCCGAGGAACACAAAGTTGTCGATGCCGGTAGTGACCGGAAGGGCTGCGAGGGCATTGACCGACAGCCCCCCGCCGCGAGCGGTGCTGAGCGCTGTCTTGCTGGTCGTGCTGAGCGCCAGATTCGGGTCGGCAGTCGCGGTGTTGACGACGTCGGGTGCGCCGAGCGGGAGGTGCTCGGGCAGATACTCGGCCGTGCTGGGATCGCCCAGCGACATTCGCGCGGTGCTTAGATACGTGCCGCGCTGTGGCCCACTCCCTACAGAGAAGGGGAACGTCAGGCCCTCGACGAGCATCCGCTGGCCAGCCTCCTGGCCGGCCAGCCGGACCAGTTCGGCGGCCAGCTGACGGCGCGCGGCATTCCGCACGGAAGCCTCGATCCCCTTCGGCAGGGCTTTGGCCAGCATCTGCGCAAAGGCTTGGGAATCGTCCAGCGGAATGGCCCCAAAATACTCCACCCTGTCGTGCCCGAAGGCGAAGTCCATGTCCC
>NZ_JBSGZO010000904.1:0-1383 GCF_053611045.1 Streptomyces sp. NPDC054841
CCGTGGTCAGAGGGCCCGTGGTCAGAGGGCCCGTGGTCAGAGGGCCCGTGGTCAGAGGGCCCGTGGTCAGAGGGCCCGTGGTCAGAGCGCGGCGATGTCGTGCCGCGGCATCTTCGGCTTGCGACGCGCCGGCACCCGCCCGCTCAGCAGGATCAACCGCGCCGCGCGGTGGCGCTGGCCCGCGTAGGGCTGCAGGAGTTCGAGCATGGCGGCGTCGTCGGCGTCCCGGTCGCCCGCGAGGGCGTAGCCGACGATGCCGGGGAGGTGGAGGTCGCCGACCGTGACGGCGTCGGGGGCGCCGTTGCTGCGCTGGATCGTCTCGGCGGAGGTCCAGGGGCCGATGCCGGGGATCAGTTCCAGGCGGGCCATGGCCGCTTCGGGCTCCATCGCCGCGGCCTCCTCCATGCGGCGGGCGACGCGGACCGCGCGCAGGATCGTGGCGGCTCGTTTGTTGTCGACGCCCGCGCGGTGCCACTCCCAGGAGGGGATGAGGGACCAGGTGCGAGGGTCGGGCATGACGTGGAGACCGCCGCCCGGACCCGGTGCGGGCTCGCCGTACTTCCTCACGAGGAGGCGCCAGGCGCGGTAGGCCTCGTCGGTGGTGACCTTCTGTTCCAGGATCGACGGGATCAGGGACTCCATGACCAGTCCCGTGCGGGTCAGACGCAGGCCGGGACGGCGGCGGTGGGTGGCCGCGACGAGGCGGTGGCGGGGCTCGAAGGCGTCCGGGTCGTCGGACTCGCCGAGCATGGCGGGCAGTTGCTCCATCAGCCACTCGGCGCCGGGGCCCCAGGCTTCGGTGTGGACGGCCCCGTCCCGTGCCGCGACGCGGAGGGTGCCCGGTCCGTCGGGGGTGCGGGTGGCGCGCCACACCGAGCCGTCCGGCGTCGTACGGAACGTCGGATCGGCCGGCCCGCGCCGCAGCGGCCCCAGCACGAGCCCCAGGTCGAGCGGGCCGGGCGGTACGTAGCGCCGCTCCCTGCCCCCGAGCGCGGAGGCCGAGGCCCGGGGAGCGGGTACGGGGACCTCGCCGCCGCGCACGGTGGTGCGGGTGACGGCGGGGCGTGGGTCGAAGCGTCCTGCCACGGGAGGGGTCCTCGGTCTCGGGGGTCCTCGGTGCTCGGGGTCCTCGGTGCGAGTCCCCTGGAGGGTTCCGGGAGTCCCTTGGGGAGTGCACTCCCTTAGAGAGTAGGGCCCCGGAGAGAGTATGGCTCCGGGTCCGGCCCAGGGGCGGACGCCCCCGGGCACACGGCCCTACTGGTCCGAGGAGAAGCGGATCGCCCCCGCCGGGAGCGTCGCGTCGCACCACACCCGGACCCCGTCCTTGAGCTCGTTGTCGGGGCCGACGACCGCGCCGTCGCCGATGACCGCACCCGTGAGGAC
>NZ_JBSGZO010000905.1:0-1374 GCF_053611045.1 Streptomyces sp. NPDC054841
GGTCTTCGGCCAGGCCAGCGCTCTCGTCGCGGCGATCGTCAGCGGTATGTACGGCGGGACGGGCGTCTTCCTGCTCGGCTCCCTGGACATCCCGGCCCGCCGGGACCAGGCGATCTACGCCGCCTTCTCGGTCCTGGCGGGCATCGCGGTGATCGCGGCGGCGTTCTTCCTGGAGCGGGTCTGCAAACTCCCCGAGGACGAGGACGAGGACAACGGCCCGGGCCACGTCCCGGCACGCTAGCGGGGCCCCCACACCCCCGGCTGGGCCGGGAGCCTATGAGGCTGCGCCTGTCGCCCCCGCGCACGTTACGCGGCACGAACCCGGACCCACCCGCACGGCTGCCCACCACGTCACGCACGCACGCGGCGCGAACCGAAGCCTCGTCGCCGTCGGGCCTGGATTCCGTCCCCGGCCAGGACGCCTTGCGCCGCAGTGGCTCCCGGCGGCATGGGCCCTGCGGGGGGCGGCGAAGGCGGCGGTCCGTCCCGCAGGGCTTGGGCGGCCGCCGGGTCAGAGAAGGGTCCCGCCCTGCACCTGCGACGAGGCGAGGATCGTCGCGAGCCGGGTCCTGACGTCCTCCGGCAAGCCGCCCGCTGTACCCCGCAGTTGAGACACGGACACCGTCAACGCGCCATGATCGGACTCATCGCGCGGACAGGTCATCAACGCGCCATGATCAGACTCATCACACCGACAGGTCGTCAGCGCGCCATGATCAGGCTCATCGCCTCATTGCGCGTGGCGACATCGCGCAGCTGCCCTCGCACCGCCGAGGTGATCGTCTTCGCGCCCGGCTTACGGATCCCGCGCATCGACATGCACATGTGCTCGCACTCGATCACCACGATCACGCCGCGCGGCTCCAGGATCTCCATCAGAGAGTCCGCGATCTGCGTGGTCAGCCGCTCCTGCACCTGCGGGCGGCGGGCGAAGACATCGACGAGGCGGGCCAGCTTGGACAGGCCGGTGATCTTGCCGCTGGTGGACGGGATGTAGCCGACGTGCGCGACGCCCCGGAACGGCACCAGGTGATGCTCACAGCAGCTGACGACCTCGATGTCCTTCACCAGGACCATCTCGTCGTGGCCCAGGTCGAAGGTCGTCGTCAGCACGTCCTCGGGCTGCTGCCACAGTCCCGCGAATATCTCCTTGTAGGCCCGCGCCACCCGCGCCGGCGTCTCCCGAAGGCCCTCGCGATCCGGGTCCTCGCCGACCGCGATGAGCAGTTCGCGTACGGCGTTCTCGGCTCGCTTCTCGTCGAATACGCCGATCGTTCCCTCGCCGTCCAGCGTCACCGGGTCGGTCATCTGTGCCTCGTTCCTGTGCTCTGCCATGGCGCGAAAACGCCGCGCCTCCCAGGCTAGAACCTGGGA
>NZ_JBSGZO010000906.1:0-1362 GCF_053611045.1 Streptomyces sp. NPDC054841
GGCCCGCTTCGGCCCGGTGGGCGAGGGGCTTCTCGCCGACCGCACCGCGCCGGTCCTGCTGCCGCTGCAGGGCGGCCTCGCCTCGACGTACGCGCCCCTGCTGGCCGCCGTGCTGGCCGGGACGGTGCGCACCCCGGGCGTCTTTCCCTTGATGCTGGACTTCGTCCCGTCCCGCACCGGCCTGCCCGGCACCGGCGAACCCGTGCTGCGTGGTTACTCGGGCGAGCCGATCCACCTGCTCCCCCTGGTGGACGGCCCGCTCCCGGAGGCCCTGACACGGCTGCGGGCCGAGATGGCCCAGCAGGGCTGGCAGCCCGGCATGGCCGTACAACTGGTTGGGGAACACGGGGCGTATGGGCATCTCTCCCCGGAGCAGACGCAGCTCGCCGTACAACCGTTGCGGATCTTCGGCGAGGCCCTCGCTTCGGACCTGTTCGTCAGCCCCACGGGCCGGTGGGGCGTGCAGAGCCGCCAGGACGGCAGTTCGCACCTGGTCGCACTGGACGTGGACGGCAGCACGGCTGTCGAGTGGGACCTGCTCCGCTGGAGCGGCGGCGCCCTTGACAACCCTGTCGCGTCCATAGGCGGGGCGCTGACCGCCACGACTCCGGAGATCACGCACCGGTTCTTCCACCAGGAGTTCTCGGACTCCGCTCCTGAGCTGCATACTTTGGTGACCGCGCGCTCCGAGCTACTGCCATCCGAGCTGCTGCAGCAGCTGTCGCAGGCCGCCCCCCTGGAGGGTGTGCTGCGGGTTGTGGTGGAGTACATCCCCGGGCAGGGCTTTGCGGTGGCGCACCAGGCGACCTACAGCGGGGGACCGGAGCAGCTGCGCATGCTCAGCGGCGACCAGTTCGGTCATTGGGTTTTGCAGAACCGCCAACAGAACCCGGACGACCCCTACCACCTGCAGATCCTGCTCGTCGGTGCTGAGCAGGCCGGCCTGTCCGAGGAGCTGGCCAACCAGCTGCACCTGCTGGCGCTGACTGTCCAGACGGTGAGCTACTACATCGTGCGGGGCCCCGGCCTGCAGTGGCAGTTCCAGCCGGGACGGGGCGGCTTTGCCGCGCTGCTTCACGGCATGCCCACCCAGTGGGCCTCGCAGATCCCTGTCGGATACCAGGGCGTGCACTATGTGACGGACGGGGAAGGCCTCCTGAGCGCCTTCTACGACGGCACCGCCGTGCAAACCCCGGAGCCTATGACGGAACTCTCCTTCCCGGGGAGCGTGTTGGCGCTGAGGAAGGGGTTCCGCCGGGCGGTTTGGGAGGCCGTCGCCCGCTCGGCGGCCTTCCTGGTCGCCGCGCTCGAAGTGACGCCTCGCGGCCGGCCCGCGATGCGCCTGACGAACGGCTTGCAGAT
>NZ_JBSGZO010000907.1:0-1344 GCF_053611045.1 Streptomyces sp. NPDC054841
AGTGGAGACGACGTCATCAAGCCCGATCACGCACCAGTCACTACCGGCGACAAGCCGCAACTCAGGCATGAAGATCACGATCTACAGCTGGAGTACTAGGCCGGGATGCCCGCGCGCGCCTGGGTGGGGCCGTGCGTGCGTTGTTGAACGGACCCGAATTGACGGGGGCACCCGATGCGGTCCGGCTGGCTGCGCGTACGCCAGCGATCACAGGAAGAGTCGAGATCAGGACTGCTGAACTCGGACGATGGCTTGGGCTGTCCGCCTCACGGGTCGCCTCCGCAGTGCTGCCGAGTCTGCGCCGCTGCGGTGTCGGACGTGTCACGACGGCCCTGGGCGAGCACGGTGAAGACCGAGGTCTGGAGTGCTCGGTCCTGCCGCTCAAAGAAGCACGCGGACTGATCGGTCATCCAGTGACCCTGCAGCGCATTGAGTGCCCATTTCCTGGGAGCAACCGCGATCGGTATTCCTCTCATGAGAACCATCTGACCCTTTGTCAGTATTTCCCGTATCTCGGGAACCTCCGAACCGGGGCTACACCAGGACTGACCCTCCTGGCCCTCAGTCCCGGTCACAGCACTTCGCATGAAAATCCAGGGGGAATTATGCGAGCAGATCAAGTCACACTCGGGCAGCCGGCCGTGCATCAATCGAAGGACTGTTGTGGGTGCGGGCACTCCACAGCCGTTGATGAGCCGAAGTGGAAGCATGCGCTGAAGAACGTCAACAGGCTGACCCCGCGGGAGCGCGAGGTGTTCACGCTGTTGTCCGAGGGCTCGTCCAACCAGTGGATGGCCGACCAGCTGAACGTTACCGAACGCACGGTCCGCGCACATCTGACCGCCATCATGGAGAAACTCGAAATCGACTCCAGGATGGCGGCCTGCCTGGCAGCGTATTACTTCCATGCCGAACTAAGCACCCACCACTCGATTCCATCCGAGCAGCACCATGTGTCGGCAGCCGCGGAAAAAACTGTCGCAGACGACAATGGTGCTCCGCCGCCGGCTGAGTGAGCATTTCTTTCGAGCGTGGAGCACAACCTTCACGCACCCGTGCCGATGCTGTGCGGGTTCTCCCACAATGATCGAAAGGAATAAATATGTCGGACGCATTCGACCTGGACGCTCAGGTCAACACGCCGAAGGCCGGTAACCCGGAGCTCGGTCCGCCGTCCATCTCGACCGTCGCGACCCGGGTGGTCTGCACCCGCGTCACCTGCAGGCCGACCTGCACCTGCAACTGCACCACCGTCTGCACTTCCCTGTGCCGCGCCGAGCAGTAATCCGCAGTAATCCGCGGTAATCCAGGGCGCGGAGCAATGCGACGGGTGCTGCCGTGATG
>NZ_JBSGZO010000908.1:0-1339 GCF_053611045.1 Streptomyces sp. NPDC054841
GGTAGCTGGGGGAGTGCCGTAGCTGGGGGTACTCCCCCTGGCTCCGCCGGGGGCACCCCCACCCAGGCGAAGCTCTGGGGGAGCGTCGCGGGCCCCACAAGATCGCCCGGACAGAGCCTGACCGTCAGCGGCTGACCGCCCGCCGCGGCAGAGGCGACGAGTACACGACACTCGTCGTCACCGACCCGAGCGTGCCGATCCTCCCGGAGACCTCCTCGAGGTGGCTCATCGAGCGCGTCGCGACCTTCAGCACGAAGCAGTCGTCGCCCGTGACATGGTGCGCCTCCAGGATCTCCGGCGTCGCGTCCACCAGATCGTGGAACGGCTTGTAATTGCCGTTCGGATAGCGCAGGCGTACGAACGCGAGGATCGGCAGTCCGAGACGCTCGTGGTCCACCACGGCCGTGTAGCCGGAGATCACCCCGGCCTCCTCCAGCCGGCGGACCCGCTCCGTCACCGCGCTCGGCGACATCGAAACGGTCCTGGCCAGCTCGGCGAAACTGGCCCGGCCCTGGCTCTGCAGGGCGTCGAGGATGCGCCAGTCCGTGGCGTCCGGTGAATATCCCGTCATCCCCGAGAGATAGCAGGGGATTGCCCGGCCGATCAAGGGAAGTGCCGGGGAATCGCACTTCAGCCGAACGATCACCGACCGTAGATTCTTGATCATGACAACGACACCGCGCCCTGCGAACGCCGTCCTCCGGACTCCCCCCGCCTCCCCGGCCGCGGCCGCCGCGTACTTCTCCGCGAGCCTCGCCTTCCACGCCGACGTCTCCGATGTCGCCTCCGCGCTCGCCGCCGGCGGCGACCCCGGATTCGTCGTGCTCGACTCCCGCTCCACCGAGTCCTGGGACCAGGGCCACGTCCCGGGCGCGATCCATCTGCCCACCGCGCTGATCCCCGGGCAGGCGGCGCAGTTGCTGGACCCGTCGGTGCCGGTCGTCACGTACTGCTGGGGCCCGGGCTGCAACGGTGGCACGCGCGCGGCGCTCGCCCTCGCCGAACTCGGCTACCACGTCAAGGAGATGCTCGGCGGTTTCGAGTACTGGGTCCGTGAGGGCTTCGAGTACGAGACCTGGGAGGGCAGGGAGCGCCGGGCGCCGGACCCGCTGACCGCCCCGGTCGGCGCGGACCACTGCGGCTGCTGACACCGCATGCCGGACGACCCGGCCCGCTCATCGCCCGGTCCGGCTCTTCGCCCGGTCCGGCTCTTCGCCCGGTCCGGCTCATCGCCCGGCCGGTCATCGACGAGGCCGGGTGGATCACGGGCCGGATCGTCGACTCCGAGGGCGGCTTCCGACGTTTCCAGAGCAGCGCTGCCGCGCACGGGGGGCAGCGC
>NZ_JBSGZO010000909.1:0-1330 GCF_053611045.1 Streptomyces sp. NPDC054841
TGGCCGGCCGTGAGGACCGGGTGTCGATCGCGGCGATCAACGGTCCGACGTCCGTCGTCGTGTCCGGTGATGAGGCGGTGGTGGATGAGGCGGTTGCGTACTGGCAGGAGCAGGGTTGCCGCACGCGCCGTCTGAGGGTCAGCCATGCGTTCCACTCGCCGCTGATGGATCCGATGCTGGACGAGTTCCGGGCCGTCGCCGAGGGCATCACGTACGCGGCGCCGCGCATTGCGGTGGTGTCGAATGTGACGGGCGGGCCGGCGTCGGCGGAGGAGCTGTGCGACCCCGGGTACTGGGTGCGTCATGTGCGTGGTGCGGTCCGGTTCGCGGACGGCATGCGTTGCCTCAACGAGCAGGGCGTGAGCACGTACCTGGAGCTGGGGCCCGACGGAATCCTCTGCGGCATGGGGCAGGAGTGTGTGCCCGAGAACGCGGAGGTCGTCTTTGCGTCTGCGCTGCGGAGGGACCGCGCGGAGGCGGACACGCTGACCGCTGCGGTGAGTGCGGTGCACACGCGCGGCGTGGAGTTGGACTGGGAGGGGGCGTTCGCCGGGCGTGGCGGGCGTCGGGTGGACCTGCCGACGTACGCCTTCCAGCACCAGCGCTACTGGCTGGAGAAGTCCGGTAACAGCGGCGGCGTCGCGTCGGTGGGCCAGCGGGCCATCGGGCACCCGCTGCTGGGTGCGACCATCTGGCTGCCGCGCTCGGACGGCGCCGTGCTGACGGGACGGCTGTCGCTCCAGTCCCACCCGTGGCTGGCCGAGTGCGCGGTGCTGGGCTCCGTGGTGCTGCCCGGGTCCGCGCTGGTGGAGCTGGCCATCCAGGCCGGGGACCAGGTCGGATGCGGCACGCTGGAAGGCCTCACCCTCGACGCACCACTGATCGTTCCGGAACGGGGCGGAGTGGCTCTCCGAGCGACTGTGGACGCCTCGGATGAGACGGGTCGTCGTCAGGTCGCCATCTACTCCCGGTCGGAGGAGGCAGAGCTGGACGAGGCCTGGACGCAGCACGCGAAGGGTGTGCTGACTGGTGCTCTGCCTGAGGCGGGGTTCGATCTGTCGGTGTGGCCGCCGCGGGGTGCTGAACCGGTGGATGTGGAGCCTGAGGCCTTCTATGAGGCATTCGCGGCGACTGGGCTGTCCTATGGTCCGGTCTTCCAGGGTGTGCGGGCGGCTTGGCGGCTGGGGGATGAGGTCTTTGCCGAGGTGACCCTGCCTGAGGGTGTCACGGGAGAGGGGTTCGGTCTGCATCCGGCGCTGCTGGATGCGGCGCTGCACGCTGCCGCGTTCGGTGACTTCGTTTCGGGCACGTCTGGCGCCGGCGATGGGGC
>NZ_JBSGZO010000910.1:0-1327 GCF_053611045.1 Streptomyces sp. NPDC054841
GCCACGACGACCGAGGTCGCCCGTGCGCTGGCGGCACGCCCCGACCTGGCTTCGGGCTCCCCCGCGCTGACGATCGTCACCAACGCCCTCAACATCGCCAACGAACTGGCGATCCGGCCCCAGTTCAAGATCGTCGTGACGGGCGGCGTGGCCCGTCCGCAGTCCTACGAGCTGATCGGCCCGCTGGCCGACGGTGTGCTCAGCCAGATCACCATGGATGTCGCGGTGCTGGGCGTGGACGCCTTCGACGTGGTCAACGGCGCCTCGGCGCATGACGAGGACGAGGCCGCGATCAACCGGCTGCTCTGCGAGCGCGCAGAGCGGGTCGTCGTCGCCGCGGACTCCAGCAAGCTGGCCGCCCGCGCGTTCGCCCGTATCTGCGCCACGGACCAGGTGGACACGCTGGTCACCGATGGCGCCGTGCCCGACGAGACCGCCGCCGGGTTCACGGAGGCGGGAGTGACGGTCATCCGGGCGTGACGGTCATCCGGGCGTGACCGCCCCGGCAGGAGCTATAACTGGACCATGATCATGCACGTGGTCGCGCTCGACGACTGGCTCGCCATCCCGGAACGGGCGTACGCGCCCAGGTCTCTCTTGACGGAGGGCTTCGTCCACTGCTCCCCCGACGAGGCCACGACGCTCGCGGTCGCCAGCGCCTACTACCGTGACGTCCGCGGCCCGTTGATGGCGCTGCTCATCGACGAGAGCAAGCTCCTGGCCCCGGTCCGCCTGGAGCCCGCGGGCACGGCCCCGCCACCGGGTGTCGCCCCTGGCACCCTCTTCCCGCACGTCTACGGGCCGATCGACCGGACGGCGGTCGACGGGATGCTGGAGATCCAGCGCGACGAGACCGGCAGCGCGGTGGGCTTCACACCCTGGGCATGAGCCCGGACAGGCCGCGCAAGGCCCCGGAGACCGGGCCTGACCGGGCCGCTGTCCGTACGGTCAGGTGTCCGGTCAGGTGTCCTTGTCCTCGGACAGCGGCCAGCGCCCGGCCGCGCCGCTGCCCGGGACGAGGCGGTCGACCACTTCGGCCAGTTCGCCGCACGCCTGCTCGATCTTGCGGCGGATGGTGATCTGCTCGGTGACGATCGCGGCGAGCAGCAGACCGGTCAGTGCCGCCGATCCGTTGAGGGCCTGCAGGGTGCCCATGGTCGCGAAGAGGCTGTGGCCGGCGAACGGCCCCGCCTCATCGGTCGCGGCCGAAATCGCCAGGACGGACACGACCAGGACGCACGGTGCGGCACCCGGCAGCTGGAAGCGCAACGCCGCCCACATCAGCAGCGGAAAGACGAGGAACAGCAGGGAGGCGGAGCTTCGCGTG
>NZ_JBSGZO010000911.1:0-1304 GCF_053611045.1 Streptomyces sp. NPDC054841
ACCCTGCACGGCCCCGCCCCGAGCCGGTTGCCGACCGCAGGTTGTGGCGGGTGGGTTCCGGTTCGGCTTTGGTCGTCGGTCGGGTGCAGGTCACGGGGGGCAGGTCCGCTGTGGCGCGGGTCCGGCCCGGATGCCGGGCGCGGGCCGGAGACGGCTAGAGCCAGCCCGCGAACTCCAGCGCCAGTTCGCCCTCCGCGCGCCGGCCCGCGGCCAGCGCCCGGGTGCCCGATTCCACCGCGCGGAAGAGCGTCCAGCCGCGGAGGCGGTCGCGGTCCACGTCCAGGGAGTCCGCCAGACGGTTCACGCGGCGGCGGGCCGCGGACGGGCCGGAGGAGGTGGCGATCATGTCCTCCACGCGGTCGCGGGCCAGCCGGGCGAGGTCGTAGGCGCGTTCACCGACGAGCGGCTCAGGACCGACCGCGAGCCATGGAGTGCGGTCGCCCGCGAGGATCTTGCCCTGGCGGAAGTTGCCGTGGAGCAGGAGGACCTCGGGGGAGTGGGCGGTCAGCTCCTCACGGGCGCCCAGGGCCGCGGCCACCAGCGCCGGCGGTGCCGCCTCGGCCCGGGCCGACAGCGCTGACGCCTGGCGGGCCGTACGGTCGGCGACCGTCTCGAAGGCGTGGCCCGCCGGTGGGTCGGCCCACAGGCGCCGCACCGTACCCGCCGCCTCCAGCAGTGCCTTCGCCTCCGGCAGAGAACGCACGGACACCTCGGGATGCAGCCGCTCCAGCAGCAGCACCCCCTCGGCCCCGCCGAGCAGCCGCACCGCGCCGAAGCCGTTCCAGTGCGTGAGCGCGGCGCGTTCCAGCTCGGGCGCGGCAAACGGCGGGACGAGCTTCAGCGTGGCGGGAGTGCCGTCCTGCTGCCGTACGAGGACGACGAGGCTGCTCCGGCCACCCGGTGCCATCACCCGCTCGATCTCGAGACCGTGCCGGGCGACCACCTCCTCGGTGAGCTTCGGCAGCTGCCCGAGCCAGTCGTTGTCGCCGAGCGCCCGCACCAGACGCTGGGGCGGTTCAAAACCCATGCGTGCGTTGTTCCCTTTCACTGCCTCGTGGCTCGCTCGGCGAGCCCTGGAAAGGCTACGCCGGTGCCCCGCCACCGCACGGCCCGCACCGCCGCTTCGCGGAGCGCACCCGCGGCCTCGCGGCGCAGCGCGCCCTCGGCAGCCCGTACGAGATCGGAGTAGACGCCCGCGACCCGGTCCTCCAGCACCGCGGCGAGCCGCACCGCCGCAGCGGCGTCCGGCACCGGGAACGGCAGGGTGTACGCGGCCTGCGCGGCCACCGGCGTCCCGCCGAGGC
>NZ_JBSGZO010000912.1:0-1297 GCF_053611045.1 Streptomyces sp. NPDC054841
GCGCTGCTCCTCGGCAGCGCGGGGACGGCGCAGGCGCACCCCTTCGGCACCCCGCCCGTCGTCAAGGTCGAGGCGGCGGGCGCCGCGGTCGACGCGACCTGGTCCGCGCAGCAGGACGACGTCGCCGTACTGAAGAAGGAGTCCGGCGGCGACGAGGCGGGCTATCTGCGCTCACACATCGCCGTGCGCCAGGACGGCCGCCCGTGTCGCATCGACGGGGCGGACGGGCTGAAGCTCCACTTCGTCTGCCCGCGTCCTGTGGACCGGATCGAGTTGACGGTGACCGCGCTGACGGACGTCAATCCGGCCTACCGCACGCTGTCGGTGACGGACACGGGCGGAGGCGGGCTGCATACGGCTAAGGAGCCGACGCGCACGCTCGCCCTCACATCGGCGGCTGCCGGCGGCGACCGGGTCTCCTCCGCCTGGGCCTGGACCACGGATCTGACGTCGCTCCTGGACCAGGGGGGCGCCCTCCCACTGGCGCTCCTGGTGTCCGCCGCCGTGGGTGCGCTCCACGCCTGCGCACCCGGGCACGGCAAGTCGCTGGCCGCCGGATATCTGGTGGGCGGCCGGGGCCGGCCGCGGGATGCGGTGTGGCTGGGCGGGATCGTCGCCGTGATGCATACGTTCTCGGTCGCGGCCCTGGCGGTCGGCTGGTGGCTGGCGGCGAACAGCACGCCGGACATCGCGGCGCTGACGGGGTGGCTCCAGCTGATCGCGGCGCTGGTGGTGGCGGGGGTGGGCGTGAGCCTGCTGCGGCGGCATCTGCGCCACCACAGGCACCACCATGATCACGGGCATGATCGCGGGCATGGGCATGGGCATGGGCACGACCATCGGCAGGACCAGGGGCATGGACACGGCCACGATCACGGCCATGATCACGGGCACAGCCATCACATCCCGGACGCCCCGTCCCTGCTGACCTGGCGCGGCCTCGTACTCCTCGGCGCATCGGGCGGTCTGCTGCCCTCGCCGTCCGCCTTCCTCGTCCTGCTCACCGGGCTGCTGACCGGCAAGGTCGGCATCGCCCTCGCCATGGTCGCGGCCTTCGGCCTCGGCATGGCGCTGACGCTCACCGGCGTCGGCCTGATCGTGCTGCGCGGCCGGGACGCGCTGCTGGACCGTGTCTCCCGCTCGTCGACCCTGCGCACCTGGACTCTGCGGATTCCGCTGTTCGCGGCCTCGGCGGTGGTGGCCGGCGGGACGGTGGCCTCGGCAGTGGCCGCGGGGCAGCTCCTGGCCCCGTAGTCCCCGTACGACAGAGGCGCCCCTGCCCGGCACACGGCCGGGC
>NZ_JBSGZO010000913.1:0-1294 GCF_053611045.1 Streptomyces sp. NPDC054841
AGCTTGATCATTAACCTCGCTGCTGTTTCAGGCGGACGTGTTCGGTGAGGGTTTCGATTCGTTTCACGGTCTTCCCAGGCTCGTGACGTGGGGCTGACCTGCGGTTCTTCGAGCCGGGTGGGCGTCCGGGGCCGGGCTTGGAGGGTCTGGGCACGTCGGCGGGACGGGCTGTCTTCACGCGGAGGTGGCGAAACCCCCGGCGGACCCGGGCAGGGGTGAGCCGACGAGGCTGCGCCGGCCGTTCCCAGGGCCGACGAAGATCCTCGGCGAGGGGCCGGGCAAGGCGGAGTTGGGTGTGCGCGGCGATGATCAGCCACGTCCACAGGTCGGCCGTGTGCGGATCGCGGACCTTGGGGACGGTCCAGCCCAGGGTCTGCTTGAACAGCCGGAAGGTATGTTCAAGATCGAATCTGCGGAGGAACGCCTGCCAGCGCAGGTCGACGTCTGCGCCGGTCATCCCGGTGCGCGAGGACCACAGCCACACCGGTTTCGGGTCGCGGTCGCCGGGCAGGTGGTCGACCTTCAGCCGGATCAACGTGCCGTGGATCAAAGGGAGTTCGCCGCAGTGATCGAGCCAGGGGCCGCGGGCCTGCAATCGGGGGTGCATCCGGTCCCAGGCGAGGGCTGCGGCCGTGCCGTAGCGGGTGGTGTCGCACGTCGTGGCCTGGTCAGGGGTGTGCCAGGACTCCGGCTTGGAGAAGGTGAGGACGCCGCCGTGCTTGCGGGGCTGTCCGCCGCGCGGGGTGGAGCGGCGTGGTCCGGCGTCCCGGAGCATGACCCGGTCCGAACGCAGCCGGCCGACCAGCTCGACGGGCAGGTCGGCCAGGACGTAGGCGAGGCGGGTGACGTCGTAGCCGGTGTCCATGACGACGAGGATGTCCGCGTCGCCCGGCCGCCACTGCCCGGCGTGCACCAGCCGGGTGACCACCTCGCGCAGCTGGACGGCGGTCACCGCGGTGGCGTCGTCGGTCGGCCCCAGCCGGATCGCGTCCAGCACGGCCGTCCAGGACGTGCGCCCCGTCTCCAGCGCGGCGACGAAGGAGTAGGGCCAGCCGGGGATGAACTGATCCGCGCTGCGTCCTCGTCCGTAGACGTGGCAGAACAGCAAGTCCGGGCTGGTGGGGGCGTCGGGCCGCAGCCAGTTGCTCACGTCGACGGCAAGCACGATCCGCCCGTCGGCGGCTCGCGGCAGCGGCGTGGAGGCCAGTAGCCTGCGCAGGCGGCGCGGTTCCAGCCAGCCGTGGTTGACCGCGTCGTACATCGCTCCGTGCCCGCGCCGGTGTTCGGCCGTGAG
>NZ_JBSGZO010000914.1:0-1276 GCF_053611045.1 Streptomyces sp. NPDC054841
CACAGAGGGGGGCGGGTCCCGCCCGCCCCCCTCTGTACGCCCTACCAGGGGACCGCACCCGTATGCGGCTGACGCCGCGCGGCCCCCGGACCCCCGGCCGAGAGGCTTGGGGTGAGCCCCGGCGTTTCGGCGCACGGAGCCCTATTAGACTTATGACCCAACACCCGGCATGACCGCCGGGTGGTGACCCGAGGAGCCACCCTTGGCTGCTGAGCTGCACGTCGAGCTGGTCGCCGCCGACCGCCAGGTCTGGTCCGGCGAGGCCACCCTGGTCGTGGCGCGCACCACGTCCGGCGACATCGGCGTCATGCCCGGTCACCAGCCGCTGCTCGGTGTGCTGGAATCGGGCCCGGTGACCATCCGTACGAGCGAGGGAACGGTCGTGGCCGCTGTGCACGGCGGCTTCATCTCGTTCGCCGACGACAAGCTGTCGCTGCTGGCGGAGATCGCCGAGCTGGCGGACGAGATCGACGCCCAGCGCGCCGAGCGTGCGCTGGAGCGCGCCAAGGCCGAGTCGGACGGCGCCGCCGAGCGGCGCGCCGACGTCCGGCTGCGTGCGGTGGCGGTGCGCTGAGCGCACCCCGCTGATGGACCACCCTCAGCCGCGGCCCGGGCTGGACTTCTCCAGACCGGGTCGCGGCTGAGGCAATGCAGGTGCAGGTGCAGGTGCAGGTGCAGGTTGTATTCCGCTACGGGACGAAGCGAGGAGGTCGGTGAAGATGTTCCTCGCTCTGCTTGTGAGCGGACTGGTCGTCGCACTGGTGGTGATCGGGCTCTTCGTCTTCGGCTTGCGCCGCAGACTGATCCAGCGCTCCGGCGGCACCTTCGACTGCAGCCTGCGCTGGAACGTCCCGGAGGAGAGCGACCACTCCGGCAAAGGGTGGGTGTACGGCGTCGCCCGCTACAGCGGTGACCGGGTCGAATGGTTCCGCGTCTTCTCGTACGCGCCCCGGCCGCGGCGGGTCCTGGAGCGTTCCCAGATCGAGGTGCTCTCGCGGCGTACGCCGGAGGGCGAGGAAGAGCTGGCGCTGCTCTCGGACGCGATCGTGCTGGGCTGTCTCCACCGGGAGACGCGCCTTGAGCTGGCGATGAGCGAGGACGCACTGACCGGTTTCCTCGCCTGGCTGGAGGCGGCGCCTCCCGGGCAGCGAGTCAATGTCGCGTAGCGCGCACAGCGAGGAACGCAGAGTGCGGAACGCAGGACGCAGGACGCAGGACGCAGAGCGAGGAACGCAGAACGTAGGACGCAGAACGTGAAGCGGGGGCGGTGCGATGC
>NZ_JBSGZO010000915.1:0-1271 GCF_053611045.1 Streptomyces sp. NPDC054841
GGACAAGATCGGGGGTCTTGTCCGGCCCCGCTTCACGTCCGGATTCCGGGGCCTCGCTCGCCCGGGACCGAGAGACCCGGGTCCGTCCCGCCGCCGCGGGGGTGTCCGGCACCCCCGCGTACCCGCTACGCCGCTTCGCTCGTCGCGGGCATCCGGCGGCAGCGGCCCGCCGCCGCGGCCGCGAGCCGGCCGAGCGCCTCGTCCTTGCCGCAGGGGTGGGCGCCGAGGGCTGCCTGACGGGCCACGATGCCGCGCTCGGCGCGCATCAGGCGCCAGCCGCGCCGCATCAGGAAGGCGACGGACTTCCGGCCTTCGCGCAGATCACGGAGGAACCGGCGGCGGAAGGTGGTCGAGGGGCGGCCGCGCAGGCACAGTGCGTCGGCGAGCACGCCGAGCTCCTGGCAGCGGCTCACGATGTCGGCGGCGAAGATGCCCTCGGCGACGAACAGCGGGGTGCGGTCGATGTCGAGGGTTTCCCGGCCCGTCCGGGAGCTGGTGGCGATGTCGTACACGGGTACGGTCGTCCGTCCCGTGCGGCACAGCTCCGTGACGGCCGCGACCGCGGCGTCGGCGTCCCAGGAGCCGGGGGAGTCCCAGTCGATGTCCGCGCTGTCGGGGATCAGCGGGAGGGTGGGGTCGTCGCCCTCCTTGTAGAAGTCGTCGAGGCGCAGCACCGGGAGGCCGGAGCGGGCGGCGAGGGACGACTTTCCGGACCCGGAGGGCCCGGCGAGCAGGACGACGCGCGTCGGCAGGGGTTGGGAACTCACGGGACACCAGTGTGAGGCATTGACCCGTGCAGGGGACCCCCGGGTAGTCCGGTTGGTATCCAGCATCACAGGAGAACTACGCTGCGTGCTCACCCGATTACTCGTCAGACGGGATTCTCATGGCACGTCACAAATTGCTCAGGACTGCCGGTCTCACCATCACGGCGGTGGGCGCGGCGCTCGGCGGTGGTGCCGGCGCGGCTCAGGCGGCGTCGGTGGGCGACGTCGAACCGGCGGCGTCCGCGCAGGCCCTGGCGGACACGGTCGGCTACGTGAGCGCGCCGGTCCAGCACATTCCGCTGAATCCGCTCGCGAACACGGGAGTTGATCCGCTCAACAACGGCGTCGGCACCCAGGTCGCCGACTTCCAGTCGGTCGACTCCCGGTCACTCACCGGCTCCCTGGCGACCGCGCAGGACATCCCGGTCGCCGGTCCGCTGCTGGGCGGTCTCATCCCGGGGTGAGCGGGCCCACCACATGGCGACGGGCCCGCGGGGAGCTCCC
>NZ_JBSGZO010000916.1:0-1268 GCF_053611045.1 Streptomyces sp. NPDC054841
GTGTGGCTCCGACCGGCGCGCCGAGGTGTCTCCCGGGCGGCGTGCGGTGCCGGCGTACGGTGCCGGCCGGATGACGCGGCTCGTTACCCAGACGTTGCCCGGTCGGTTGCCGTGGTGCGGGCCCGGCAAGGTAGCGTCGGGTCTGCCATGGACCTTGCCTACATTCCCAGCCCGTCGACCGGTGTGCTCCAGCTCGGACCACTCCCGCTGCGCGGCTACGCCTTCTGCATCATCATCGGTGTCTTCGTAGCCGTCTGGTACGGCAACAAGCGCTGGATCGCCCGCGGCGGCAAAGCCGGCACGGTGGCCGACATCGCCGTCTGGGCGGTGCCGTTCGGCCTCGTCGGCGGCCGTCTGTACCACGTGATCACCGACTACCAGCTGTACTTCAGCGAGGGTGAGAACTGGGTCGACGCGTTCAAGATCTGGCAGGGCGGCCTCGGCATCTGGGGCGCGATCGCGCTCGGCGCGGTCGGCGCCTGGATCGGCTGCCGCCGCCGCGGCATCCCGCTCCCCGCGTACGCCGATGCCATCGCTCCCGGAATCGCCTTCGCTCAGGCGATCGGCCGCTGGGGCAACTGGTTCAACCAGGAGCTGTACGGGAAGCCGACCGACCTGCCGTGGGCCCTCAAGATCACCGAGGGTACGAACCGCGAGGCGGGCCTGTACCACCCGACGTTCCTGTACGAGTCGCTGTGGTGCATCGGCGTCGCGCTGCTGGTCATCTGGGCCGACCGGCGCTTCCGGCTCGGGCACGGGCGGGCGTTCGCGCTGTACGTCGCCGCTTACTGCGCCGGCCGCGGCTGGATCGAGTACATGCGCGTCGACGAGGCCCACCACGTCCTGGGTCTCCGCCTGAACGTCTGGACCGCGATCGTCGTCTTCGTCCTGGCCGTCGTGTACATCGTGGTCTCCGCCCGGCTCCGCCCGGGCCGCGAGGAGGTCGTCGAGCCTTCGGCCGTGGAGCCGCAGAAGAGCGACGCCCCGGATGCGGATGCGGATGCCGATGCCGATGCCGATGCCGGTTCCGGGTCGTCGGACGCGGCGAGCAGCGAGTCCGGCACCGGCACCGGCCCCGATGCTGATGCCGAGCTCACGCCCGCGGACGTCACGCCCGCCGACAAGGACCGCGACGGGGACCACGCGGACTCGGAGTCCGCGAACAAGAGCTGAACCCGTAGCACCCGCAGTACCCGCACCCGCAGGGCCGCCCGACTGTCGCAGTCGGGCGGCCCTGCGGCGTTTCCGGAGCGTGCGGGGACCAGGGC
>NZ_JBSGZO010000917.1:0-1244 GCF_053611045.1 Streptomyces sp. NPDC054841
GGCGCGGCATCAGCCTCCGCCCTGCACGGGGACCGTGCGCGGGCGGTGGCGGCGGCGTTCAGCGCTTTGCTGGGCCGGACCCCGGCGCCGGACGACGACTTCTTCGCCCTCGGTGGCCATTCCCTGGTCGCCGTGCAGCTTGCCGAGCGCTTGCGCACCGAGCTCAGGCTGCCGCTGACCGGTCTCGATGTGATGCAGAACCGGACACCGCGCGCACTCGCCGCGCTGCTCGACACGCGTGAGACGGAACGCGCGGCGGCGGCCTCGACGGCTCCGCCGGTGTCACGTAGCCGGCGGGCACGCGAGGGCACCGTGCTGGTGACCGGCGGCACGGGCGGCGTGGGAGCGTTCCTCCTGCGCGAACTCGCCGCCCAGGGGAGGCCGGTGCTCGCGCTGGCCCGTCCCGAGTCGGCACATCTGGTGGCCGGGGACGGTGTGGATGTCGTCGAGGGCGATCTGACCGACCTGGACGGCCTGCGAGCCGCCGTGGAGAGTGCGGACGCGGTGATCCACGCCGCCTGCACCTTCACCCGTCCCGAAGTGGATGTGGCGGCGATGGAAGCGATGGTCGACGCCTGGCACAGCGGCCCTTTCGTCTTCGTCAGCAGCGTGGACGCCTACGGACGCCCCACGGAGCAGTGGGTGGCCGAGGAGTCGGCCTCCCGACAGCCGTTGAGCGCGTACGGACAGGCGAAGCTCGACTGCGAACAGATGCTGATGCGGGCGGCGGGCACCGGGGGCCGGGGCGGGGCCAGCGTCGTACGCTCGCCCATCGTGTGGGGTCCGCACGACCGGCTGCGCGATCAGTTGCGCTGGGGCGCGACCGGGTTGCTCTATCAGGCTGCCCTCGCCGGAGAGCCGATCACCCTCCCACGCCCCGGCACAGCCGGGCGCGACTGGTACGGCGCCCCGTGGGTCCACGCGGCTGCCCTGGCCCGTGCAGTGACCGTCTGCCTGGACAAGCCCGTCCACGGAGTGGCCAACGCCCTGAGCGGTCACGTCGCGTGGCAGGACCTCGCCGCCGAGCTGCGTACGCTCCTCGCAGGCGACAGTGAGATCCAGCTCGCCGAGCGGGCGCATCCGGACCTCGACCACCCCTGGCACTACCGCGCGGACCGGCTGGCCACCGCACTGCGCGAACAGCCCGGAGAGGACTGGCAGTCCGTACTCGCTGCGATGGTCGACGCCTCCCAGGCCTGAGCGCCCGGGAGAGCGGGCCACGCGATCAGCCCTCGGCACGGGCC
>NZ_JBSGZO010000918.1:0-1236 GCF_053611045.1 Streptomyces sp. NPDC054841
CCCCGCAAGGGGTGCGGCCCACAGCCTTCCGCGGCTCCCGGAAGTCTCTGTCAGGCGCCCGTGAAGTAGTTGTGCAGCCCCGGCACGGTCAGCGTGCCGCCGAACTGGCCTGCCTGCTTGATCTTCACGTTGGTGAACATCGCGAAGGGGACGTCCAGCGGGGGCGGGGTCGCAGGGCTGAACGTGACCGGGATGAGGCCGAAGAGGTTGCCCTTCAGCTCCTCCGTGTACATGGTCACCGTGCCGTTGCGGATGGTGGACGTGGAGCCCGGGTCCGCCTCGACGTGTGAAGTGGAGCCGTTGGGGCCCACCACCAGCTGGTGCAGGTCCTTGATGTCGACCGAGGACGCGGTGAACTTCAGGGCCTTCTTGATCTTGCCGCTGCCGGTCTTGACCTCGACGATGCCGTGGTACTTGAGCCCGTTCAGCGTGAGCTTGCTGCTCTCCAGCCGCCAGGGGTCGTCCGGCAGCAGCGGGATGCCCGGCTCCAGCTCCGCGTTCGCCAGCGCCTCGGGGTCGGCGGTCGGGCACGGGAAGCGGGGCTTGCCGTCGGCGCCCTCGGGGATGTCCTCGTCCTTGACCGGGTCGAGGCCCTTGACCTTGTCGTCGAGCTCCGCCACCTCGGCGCCGGCCTTGTCGGCCGCGTCCTTGATGGCGTCCTTGGCCGGGTCCGAGGCCGTGTCCGTGGCCGTGTCCGCCACGTCCTTGACGGGATCCTTCGCCGGTTCCTCCGGAGCGGCCGAAGCCTCCTTGGACGGCGTCGCCGTGTCGCTCGGTGTCGGCGTGGCCGTGGGCTCCTTGTCGGGGCCGTCGAACAGGTCCTTGATCGCGTCACCCACACCCAGCGGGTCCAGCGGGTTCCTGGTCTCGGTGGGCGTCGGCGTCGCGGTCGGCGCGGTCGGCGCGGACTGGCCGGCCTGCGTACCGGTCGACTCGGAGGCCGACGGGGACGCTCCCGGCTTCGGCTCGTCCTTCGCGTCGCCGGCGTCACCGGACGGGCTCGCCGAGGGCGCCTCAGAGGGCTTCTCGGACGATTCCCCGGCGCTGTCGGACGGCTTGTCCGACGGCTTGTCGGAAGGCTTCGGCGTCTCCGACGCGGACGCGGACGGCTCGTCCGAACGCGTCACGCACGGACCCGGCGCGAAGGGGATGTCCTTGTCGTCCGCGAGCGCGAGCTTGGGGGTCAGACCCATGCCCACGAAGACGGCAGTCGGCATTGCGGCCAGGGCTATCGCC
>NZ_JBSGZO010000919.1:0-1210 GCF_053611045.1 Streptomyces sp. NPDC054841
TGCGTAATCGGCTCCGGGCGGCGACGGGTCTGCGGCTGGCTACCACGCTGGTTTACGACTATCCCAATTCCACCGCGTTGGTGGAACACCTGCTGACCGAACTGGGCTTTGACGCCGACCGGGCTGCCGTCGCACCTGCCGTGGCCGCTACGGCCTTCGTGGATGACGAGTCGATTGCCATTGTGGGTATGGCGTGTCGTTATCCGGGTGGGGTGGCGTCGCCGGCTGGGTTGTGGGATGTGGTGGCGCGGTGTGCGGATGTGGTCGGGGACTTCCCGTCGGATCGTGGTTGGGATGTGGAGGGGCTTTACGATCCTGATCCGGATGCGGTGGGGAAGGTGATTTCCACCAAGGGTGGTTTCCTTTATGACGCGGGGGATTTTGATCCGGCGTTCTTCGGGATTTCGCCGCGTGAGGCGTTGGCGATGGATCCGCAGCAGCGGTTGCTGCTGGAGTCGTCGTGGGAGGCGCTGGAGTCGGCGGGTATCGACCCGGCGACCCTGCGCGGCAGCCAGACCGGCGTCTTCGCCGGTGTGGCCAGTTCGGACTATTACGTGGATCCGGCCAGGGTGGCTGGTGAGGGTCTCGAAGGGTATTTGAGTATCGGGAATTCGGGGAGTGTGGCGTCGGGGCGGGTGTCGTATCTGCTGGGCTTGGAGGGTCCGGCGTTGAGTGTGGATACGGCGTGTTCGTCGTCTTTGGTGGCGGTGCATTTGGCGGTGCAGGCGTTGCGGCGGGGTGAGTGCTCGCTGGCGCTTGCCGGTGGTGTGACGGTGATGTCCACTCCGGACACGTTCATCGAGTTCTCCCGTCAGCGCGGTTTGGCCTCGGACGGTCGCTGCAAGTCCTTCGCGGACGGTGCGGACGGCACTGGCTGGGGTGAGGGTGTGGGCATGCTGCTGGTGGAGCGTCTGTCGGACGCCCAGCGCAACGGTCACCAGATCCTCGCCGTCGTGCGTGGCACAGCCATCAATCAGGATGGTGCCAGCAACGGTCTGACGGCGCCGAACGGCCCGGCCCAGCAACGCGTCATCCGCCAGGCGCTTGCCAACGCGGGTCTGTCGGCTCGTGATGTGGATGTGGTGGAGGCGCACGGGACGGGTACGCGTCTGGGCGATCCGATCGAGGCGCAGGCGCTGCTGGCTACTTATGGCCAGGAGCGGGAGCCCGATCAGCCGTTGTGGCTGGGGTCGATCAAGTCGAACATGGG
>NZ_JBSGZO010000920.1:0-1200 GCF_053611045.1 Streptomyces sp. NPDC054841
GCTGGAGCCCGGTCTCGGCTTCGCGATCCGCGAGGGCGGCCGTACGGTCGGCGCCGGCACGGTCACCGAACTGGTCTGAGTCCGGAGCCCGCCTCCCGCCGTTTGCGGGGGGCGGGCTCGCCCCGTACACGTCACACTGCTGCCATGGCGGAGAAGGACGACGAAGCGAAGAAGCAACGAACGGCACTGGTACTGGGCGGTGGCGGGCTCGCCGGCATCGGCTGGGAGATCGGCATGCTGCACGGACTCGCCGCGGCGGGCGCCGATCCGACCGGTGCCGATCTCATCGTGGGCACCTCGGCCGGGTCGGTCGTCGGCGCGCAGCTCACCTCCGGCCGGTTCACCCTGCCGGAGCTCTACGCCCGTCAGCTCGCCGACCCGGCGGGGGAGGTGCCCGCGGGCATGGGCCCGACCGTGCTTGCCCGCTATCTCTGGGGCGTCGTGCGCTCCCGGGACGCCGAGGCGTACGGCGCACGCATGGGACGGCTTGCGCTGGGCGCCCGCACGGAGCCGGAGGAAGTCCGGCGTGCCGTCTTCGCCGAACGGCTGCTCACACACGACTGGCCGTCGGCGCGGCGGCTCGTCGTAACCGCGGTGGATGCCCTCACGGGGGAGTTCCGGGCGTTCGACCGGGAGAGTGGGGTCGAGCTGATCGACGCGGTCGGCGCGAGTTGCGCCGTTCCCGGTGTATGGCCGCCCGTCACCATCGACGGGCGGCGTTTCATCGACGGCGGAGTGCGCTCCTCGACCAACGCGGACCTCGCGGTCGGCTACGACACGGTCGTCATCGTCGCCCCCATCGCGGTCGGCGGCGGCCCGGTGCCGTCGGCCCGCGCGCAGGCCTCCCGGCTCGCGGCGGCCGGGGCCCGCGTGGTCCTGATCACGCCGGACCGGGCCGCCCGCCGGGCGTTCGGGCGCAATGTCCTGGACCCTGCGCGCCGGGCGCCCGCGGCGCGGGCGGGGCTGGCCCAGGCAGCGGCCCATGCGGAGGAGGTCCGCGGCGTCGTGGCCGGCTGACGGCCCGCGCGCAGCGCCCTGCCCGGCGGTGCGCCGCCCACGTCCCATGGACCGGTGCGTCCGTCCGCCGACACCGGACGGACCCCGAGCCTGTCCGGTGGATCTTGCTGGGCTCGCGACGCCCTGCGACTCCGTCTCCTGCGTTGTCGTCAGTCGGCATGGCTCCGCCATGACTCTCCCCCT
>NZ_JBSGZO010000921.1:0-1194 GCF_053611045.1 Streptomyces sp. NPDC054841
TCCCTACGTCGAGCTGTACGAAGACCTCAACCCTGCCCTCTCGAACGGAGGTCTCGGCGAGTTTCCGCAGGGCGGGCATGTGCCGGCTGTCGGCAGGGGCAACGATGCACGGCTCGCTGACCAAACGCTTGCTGCCCTGCAGTTCGAGCTTGTCGTCGATCAGGACGAGCGGCGGCCGCCCGTCGCGGCCGGTCGGCGTCGGGCCGACCCGGGTGCCGTCGACCCACTTCAGAGCCGTGCGTTCCGACGGGATGTCCGGGTGTGGGCCCGGGGTCTTCACCGTCACGACGGAACCGGTTCCGTCCACCTCGATCTTCCAGCCCTGGGTGAGCCGCAGCACCCTCCGGTGCAGGCCTTCCTCGAGCAGGCGTACGTCATCGGGGACGACGGCCTTGGCTCTGGCCGGTGAGAGCAGGTTGGGAACCAGAAGCACGGTCACCGTGCTCCGGAGATGCTGTCGGTCGAGCCGCTCCAGCAGTCCGGCCGTCGTGAGGCGCTTGCGGGTCCGGTCGTGATGAAGCATGGACCAGGGGCGTACCGGATCCGTCGGGTCGAAGTCGGCGGCGAGGACGAAGAGCTGTTGGCGGGCGAGCGCGGCCGCGTGCTTGGCGAGGGCCCGTGGCAGCGGGCCGGCCAGAGCGTCTCCGGTAACGAACCCTGCCTCGTTGGCGAAGAGGACCGGCCCGGGCGAAACGAGTCGGCCGACGCCGTCGGAGTTCGGGAGGGCCTGCTTGGGATTGTCCTGGCCGCGCAGGGCCGCGGTGAAGGCCGGCCCCTGTACGGAGGCCCAGATCGCGGCGCGTTCGCGGTCGCGGTCGTCGAGCAGCAGCACCGCCTTCATGTCTTCGTCATACGTCCAGTAGGTGCCGTCGCCGGGGTAGAAGACGATGGCGTGGTTGAGCTCGTTGGCGAATGCCTGGACCTGCCCGGGGCCGTGCTCGTGGAACTCGGCGATCTCCGTATCGGTGGCCAGGCTCGGCAGGATCTGGAGAGGCCGGCCGTCCCACGTGGGTTCGGACACCTCGATGGCGAGGTGCTCCGGCTCTATCACCACGGTGGTCTTCTCGGTGCCGCTGGGGGCGACGACCACGGCGCCGACGGCGAAGCGGCCGCGGTGGGTTCCCACGTACAGCTGAAGCGGGTCGCCCTCCGCGCGGGGCATGGTCCGCAGGCCCCGGGCGGTGCTGCCGTCGC
>NZ_JBSGZO010000922.1:0-1193 GCF_053611045.1 Streptomyces sp. NPDC054841
GAACTCAGCCGCGTCGGGTCGGGGTCCGTGAGCCGGCAGTTCCCTGACCGCGGCCAGAGCCGCGATGGCCACGGACCCGTTCTCGTTCCCACCGGCATATATGAGTTGACGACAACGTCGCAGCGCGCTTGTATCAACGCCGGCCTGGTCGCCCACAACGATCGTCGGCCCGTCCCCGCGCCCGGCTACGTCGCCCGGGCCGGGCGCTGTGTCTCACTCCGGTTCGGAAGGTACCCATGTGCGCTCGCAGGATGCACGTTGACGAAGTGAGCACGGACGCATCTCTGGTGCGCCGGTTGCTCGGCGCGCAGTTTCCGCAGTGGGCAGACCTCCCCGTCACGCACATCGATTCCGCCGGCACATCCAACGCCATGTACCGGCTCGGCGAGGACATGGTCGTACGGCTCCCGCGCATTGCGGGGGCCGCCGGTGATGTGACGAAGGAGCACCAGTGGCTGCCGCGGCTCGCCCCACCGCTTCCCGTCGCCGTTCCCACCCCGCTGGGCAAGGGAATACCCGCCGAGGGCTATCCCTGGCATTGGTCCGTCTACCGCTGGCTCGAGGGCGAGAACCCGGCCGTCGGCCGTATCGCCGAACCCGACGGGCTCGCCGGAGATCTGGCGGAGTTCGTCGCCGCGTTGCAGCGAATCGATCCCACGGACGGGCCTCCCGCATACCGCAGTGAACCCCTGGCGATACGGAACGCCATGACGCGCGACGCGATCGAAGCACTGCGAGGGACCATCGACACAGACGCGGCAACCACCGCATGGGACGCGGCCCTGCGGGCCCCCGCCTGGCCCGGCCCGGTCGTCTGGGTCCATGCGGACCTGCAACCCGGGAATCTGCTGATCGTCGAGGGCCGGCTCAGCGCCGTCATCGACTTCGGATGCCTGGGACTGGGCGATCCCGCCGTCGACCTCATCGTCGCGTGGTACCTACTGCCCGCCGAGGCGCGCCACGTCTTCCGCGCCGCGTTGGGGGCCGACGACGCGACCTGGGCACGAGGTCGCGGCTGGGCGCTCTCGATCGCGCTCATGGAACTCCGGTACTACCGCGAGACGAACCCGGTCATGGCGGCCATCGCACGGCATGTGATCCGTGAGGTCCTCCCGGTGTGAGCCTGATGGGCTGTGGGGCTGTGCCCGCGGCGGCGCAACGCCCCGGACGGTCCACACGCCTGGATCCATGAG
>NZ_JBSGZO010000923.1:0-1176 GCF_053611045.1 Streptomyces sp. NPDC054841
CGACGGCCGCCGGGGAACGGCCGCCGGGCGACGGCCGCGGAGGACGAACCGCCCATCAACTGCCCGCTCGGTACACCAGAGGCTCCGCCGGGCCCCGGTAACACGCCTCGGACCCCTTTCAGCCGCTCCCAGCCGCCCCTCCCATCCCACCGTGCAAGCACCCGACAGGAGTTCCGCACCTTCATGGCCACGCACGTCCACGCCCAAGCCCACGCCCACACCGAGTTGCGCGCCGAGCACGATCTGCTCGGCGACCGGGACGTCCCGGCCGACGCCTACTACGGCATCCACACGCTGCGGGCGGTGGAGAACTTCCCCATCACCGGCACCCCGATTTCGGCCTACCCGGACCTCGTCACCGCCCTCGCCTGCGTCAAGCAGGCCGCGGCCCTCGCCAACCGGGAGCTGGGTCTGCTCGACGGCCGCAAGGCGGACGCGATCGTGACCGCCTGTGAGGAGATACGCGCCGGGAAGCTGCACGGCGAGTTCGTGGTCGACGTGATCCAGGGCGGCGCGGGTACCTCGACGAACATGAACGCCAACGAGGTCGTCGCCAACCGCGCTCTGGAACTCCTCGGCCACCGCAAGGGCGAGTACGGGCAACTGCACCCGCTGGAGGACGTCAACGCGGGGCAGAGCACCAACGACGTCTACCCGACCGCCGTCAAGATCGCCCTCGACTTCACCGCCCAGCGTCTGCTGGACGCCATGGAGGTGCTCCGTTGCGAGTTCGCGGCCAAGGCGGAGGAGTTCGCTGACGTCCTGAAGATGGGCCGTACCCAGCTGCAGGACGCGGTGCCCATGACTCTGGGGCAGGAGTTCGCGACGTACGCCATCATGCTCGGCGAGGACCACAAGCGCCTCACCGAGGCACGTGAGCTGATCCGTGAGATCAACCTCGGCGGCACGGCCATCGGCACCGGACTCAACGCCCACCCCGCATACGCGGCGCTGGCCTCCCGGCATTTGGGTGCCATCACCGGACTGCCCCTGACGGTCGCCGACGACCTCGTCGAGGCCACGCAGGACGCCGGTGCGTTCGTCCAGCTGTCCGGCGTGCTGAAGCGGATCGCCGTCAAGCTCTCCAAGATCTGCAACGACCTCCGGCTGCTGTCCTGCGGACCGCGCGCCGGCTTCGCCGAAATCAACCTGCCGCCGGTGCAGGCCGGCTCCAGC
>NZ_JBSGZO010000924.1:0-1171 GCF_053611045.1 Streptomyces sp. NPDC054841
GAGACCGGGACCGGCATACCCGCAACCCAGGCCGCAGGACGCGAGGTGCCCGGTCTGGTCCTGGACCTCGACGCCACGCTGATCACCTGCCACTCCCAGAAGGAGCAGGCCGCCCCCACCTACAAGAGCGGCTTCGGCTTCCACCCTCTGGTGTGCTTCCTCGCCAACACCGGCGAGGGTATGTCCGGGCTGCTGCGGCCCGGCAACGCCGGAGCCAACACCGCCGCCGATCACATCACGGTCCTCGACCAGGCCCTCGCCCAGATCCCCGACGCCCACCGTCACGGCGTCGACATTCTGATCCGCGCCGACAGCGCCGGATCCGCGAAAGCCTTCCTCGCCCACGTCCGAGACCTGCGGACGCAGGGAATCCGTGCCTTCTTCTCGGTCGGATACGCGGTCACCGAGCCCGTTCGCCGCGCGGTCCGGGCCCTGCCCGAGCAGGTCTGGCATCCCGCCCTGGAGCAGGAGGGGACCCTGCGCGCCGGGGCCGAGGTCGCCGAACTGACCGGCATGGTCGACCTGAACGGCTACCCGGCCGGCACCCGCATCATCGTCCGGCGGGAACGTCCGCACCCCGGCGCCCAGCTGTCCCTGTTCGACCAGGACGAGGGCCTGCGGCACCAGGTGTTCCTCACCGACACCCCGTTCACCAGCGGCTCTGCCCAGTTCCTCGAAGTCCGCCACCGCGGACACGCCACCGTCGAGGACCACATCCGGATGGGCAAGACCACCGGCTTCGGCCGCTTCCCCTCCCGCCACTTCGCTATCAACACGGCCTGGCTCGAACTCAGCCTCGCGGCAATCGATCTCCTGACCTGGACACGCGTCCTGCTGCTGGACGGCGAGCTGGCCACCGCCGAACCCAAGAAGCTCCGCTACCGACTGCTGCACGTCGCCGCCCGTCTCACCCGAGGCGGCCGCCGCCTGCGCTTGCGGATCTCCGCAACCTGGCCCTGGAGAAACGAGCTGGTCACGGCCTTCCACCGCCTCGCAGCACTGCCCCGCCCAGCCGGCTGACCCGCCGCCCCTCTGACCGCCCTCGACCCGAAAGACCTCGGAGAACCCGACCACCGCGCCGGGCCCCTTGCATGCCCGCGAAACATAGACGCGTCAGACACCCAACAGTTGACGATCACAACGCCTCGCCACCGCAACCGAAACAGCGAGG
>NZ_JBSGZO010000925.1:0-1158 GCF_053611045.1 Streptomyces sp. NPDC054841
CGATCGTCCTGGCCACCACCACCCCGGACTACCCCATCCCGGCGACCGCACCCGCTGTCGCCGCCCGGCTCGGAATCACCGGCGCGGCCTTCGACGTCAACGCCGCCTGCAGCGGCTTCGTCTACGGCCTGGCGACGGCCACCGCCCTCATCACCGCCCACCTGGCCGATCGGGTCCTGTTCATCGGCGCGGACACGGTCTCCACCGCGGTCGATCAGGACAACCGGAGCATCGCGCCGCTGTTCGGAGACGGTGCCGGAGCCGTGGTTATGCGTGTCGGCACCCCAGACGAGGCCGGAGCCCTCACCGTCTTCGACCTCGGCAGCGACGGAACCGGCATGGAACTCATCCGTCAGCCCGCGGGCGGATCACGCCAGCGCTCCACACGCCGGGAGGCACCGGAAACAGACCGGTACGTCGCGATGGACGGCAAGGCTGTCTTCACCACCGCCATCACCAAGATGACCGCCTCGTCACGGGCAGTCCTCCAGCGCGCCAACCGCTCCATCCACGAAGTGGACCATCTCGTCGCCCACCAGGCCAACGCCCGTATCCTCCACGCCGTCGCCCACCAGCTCGATCTCCCAGCACACCGGATGATCACCAACATCGACAAGGTCGGCAACACCACCGCAGCCTCCATCCCCCTCGCCCTGGCCGACGCAGCAAGAAGCGACTCACTGCACGCCGGCCAACTGGTTCTGCTCACAGCCTTCGGCGGCGGCCTCACCTGGGGCTCCACCCTCCTTACGTGGCCCTCCATCACAACCGCCTGACCCACCCGGCCCGCCCGCACAAAACCTCACGACCCCGAGGAGACACCCATGGACACCCTGCAGCGCGTCTGGAACGTCCTGACCGCCTGGTGCGACCTGCCCAGTGAGGAGATCCAACCCGATCTCCAGCTGAAAGACCTCGACCTGGACTCCCTGAACATCCTGGAGATCTCCCTCAGCCTGGACAAGGAATTCAACACCGCCATCCCGGAGAGCGAACTCAAGAACGCCCACACCGTCGCCGACATCGCGGCCCTCGCCAACAAGTACGCAGCCGCCGCCCAATAGACAGCCCTTCCTGCCGCCGACACGGCATCGCCGAGAGGACCGGCCTATCCCTGCCGCAGTGTCACCTCGCGTTGCCGTCGAGAATCTCGACGGC
>NZ_JBSGZO010000926.1:0-1143 GCF_053611045.1 Streptomyces sp. NPDC054841
GGATCGAGGTCGGCAGCGGCCGTCCACTCAACCCGGCCTGGCAGCCACAGACCGGGGACGGCCACAACGCCGGCCGGAGCCTGATGCACCAGGAGACCCGCCGCTACGCGGCGGCGGTACTCGGCACCCAGGACCGTAAACTCGTTGAGACGGCCCTGGCCACGGTGCTCACCGACCTCGCGGCAGCCGGCCGCCCCGCCGGTCCGGATCTTTTCGTGGCGGTGTTGGGAGTCGACGCCTACGGCATGCCGGCGCTGCCGAACGACTTCGAGACCCTGGGGGACTGGCTGAACGCCGCCGGATACCAGGACGGGGCGGTGGAACTCGTCGTCCTGGGCGTGCCCGCGCGCCACCACTCGACCGTCCAGGCTTACGCCGCCGCCGAGTCGGCAAAGCTCGGCCGCAGCGTACGGCTCTCGTTCAGCCGGCTCCCCGGCTACAACCCCTACACCCTGCTGCTGGGCCACACCTGGACGCCCGAGATCCACGTACTCGACCTCGAGACCCGGTGGACGCTGGCCGACAGCCTTCAACCGCCCTTGCCCGTCCAGCAGGCACGGCGCCCCCACGCCGGAGCCGCGCTGGCCCTGAGCGGGCAGAACACGGTGGACCGGGTACTGGACGCCGTACTGGCCGACCTGATCACCAAGGGCCGATCGGCAGAACCGGGCCGGTTCGTCGCCGTGCTCGGCCTCGACCCGAGCGGCACCCCGGTACTGCCCGACCACTACCAGGACTTCGACACATGGCTGACTTCGGTGGGTTACGAGGACGGTCACCTGGAGCTCGTCCTCCTCGGCGGAGGGGAGTGGAACGCGGGGCCGACCGAGGCATTCCTCGCCCGGCACCTGGTCGGCGGCGGGACAGTTCAGGTGTCCACCTTCGACCCGTCGCTGCTGTCACACCCCGATGAGCAGGAGCACGGATCCGGCCTGCTGGAGCTCCCCAAGTTCGAGGACATCGTTGATTCGCAGCCGCAGCTCGCAGACCAGAACGCCGAAACCATCGTCCCCGCAGAGTCGTCTTCTGGGTCGGTTTCGTTGCTGAGTTTGCCCGGGAGTGGGCATGGGTCGGTTGTTGAGGGGCTGGGGTTTGTCGAGGCTGTGGTGTGGGGGCTGTCGGAGGAGGAGCGTGGGGAGTTGG
>NZ_JBSGZO010000927.1:0-1127 GCF_053611045.1 Streptomyces sp. NPDC054841
ACGACGACGTGCGCACGGCCCATCAGATGTTCCAGCCCGAAGTGGCGAAGGGTTTGAGAAGACGATCACCACAACAGGCTGGCCATCAGGGGCCCGGATGCACCGGGGCCCTTTTGTGTCCACGCACGACAGCCTGCACGGTTCACGGTGTCGGCACACACACGGTGCCTGAGATAGGCAGCGTTGAGCAGGGGTTTCGACGAGCCCCTTGGCGTCCTTGGGGCCTGGATGACGGTCCTCAAAGTCAGTGGAGACGGTCTTCGGTCCCGTCGACGAGCTGACCGACGTATGCGAAGTCGGCTCAAACCTGAGTGATCTGGGGGTGGGTGAGCCGCAGGCGAAACAGCATCCTGCGGGCTGCGCCCCCGTCGGTCATGTCTGCGCGGGTCAACCTGATTATCGCAGGCAGGCCCTTGATGTCGACTGCGATGTGTCTCGTGCGTCCGTCGCCGCCGAGATCGGTTTACTCGGTGTGGTGGGTGAACATGTGCCAGATCGAGATCAGGAGAGAGTGCCGCAGGGCGACCAGGGCGCGATTGCGTCCGCGGCGGCCGACGAGTCGGCGGTAGCGAGCGGCAAGGTAGGTGTCCTTGGTGCGGCAGGCAGACAGGGCGGCCTGGGCACTCACGCCGGGGACATCTCCAACGCCGACTGCGAGCACGACAGCTCCGCCTCACCACATAGGACACGGCGTAAGGGCTCGCAGAGAATCAACATGTTGCTTCCCGTGATTCGGTTCGTTGGCGTGGTATGCGCATCCCCGATGAGATTCGTGGTCAACTCGTGGTGAAGTTCGAGGC
The DNA here is from genome assembly GCF_053611045.1 of Streptomyces sp. NPDC054841. Classification (NCBI taxonomy): domain Bacteria; kingdom Bacillati; phylum Actinomycetota; class Actinomycetes; order Kitasatosporales; family Streptomycetaceae; genus Streptomyces; species Streptomyces sp. NPDC054841. The sequence continues at coordinate 801 of NZ_JBSGZO010000927.1, forward strand.
GTTGTTCCCACACCTGGACGAACGGCAGCGCCGACTGATGATGGGAGCCGAGGCCCGGATCCTGGGACACGGCGGTATCCGGGCCGTCGCGCAGGCGGCCGAGGTCAGCGAAGCCACCGTCCGTAAGGGAGTCGACGAACTGGAAGCGGGCGCCGAACCGCTGGGCCGGGTCCGCCGCCCCGGTGGTGGTCGCAAGAAGGCCGCCGAGGTGGACCCGGCGCTGCGGCCCGCACTGCTGGCGCTGGTCGAACCGGACTTGCGCGGAGATCCGATGTCGCCGCTGCGGTGGACGACCAAGTCGACCAGGAAGCTCGCTGCCGAGCTGAC
>NZ_JBSGZO010000928.1:0-1123 GCF_053611045.1 Streptomyces sp. NPDC054841
CTAGTCTTCTGAGTCAGGAATCCTGTTCAGATATGAGGCGAGGCGTTCGAGGATCTCGTCGGCGGTCTTCGTCCAGACGTAGGGCTTCGGGTCGGTGTTCCAGGCCGCGATCCAGTTGCGGATGTCCTTCTCCAGGGCCTGCACGGACTTGTGGACGCCTCGCCGTATCTGCTTGTTGGTGAGCTCGGCGAACCATCGCTCGACGAGGTTCAGCCAGGACGAGCCTGTCGGAGTGAAGTGCAGGTGGAACCGTGGGTGGGCCAGCAGCCACTTCTTGATGGCGGGTGTTTTGTGGGTGGCATAGTTGTCACAGATCAAGTGGACATCCAGGCCGGCGGGCACTTCCTTGTCGAGCTTGATCAGGAACTTCTTGAACTCCTCGGCGCGGTGCCGGCGGTGCAGGGAGCCGATCACCTTGCCGGTGGCGACCTCGAGCGCGGCGAACAGGGTGGTGGTGCCGGCACGGACGTAGTCATGGGTGGCCCGCTCGGGCACCCCGGGCATCATCGGCAGCACGGGCTGGGACCTGTCCAGGGCCTGGATCTGCGACTTCTCATCCACGCAGAACACCAACGCCCGCTCCGGCGGGTCCAGGTAGAGGCCCACAACATCGTGGACCTTGTCGACGAAGTACGGATCGGTCGACAGCTTGAAGGTCTCCGACCGGTGCGGCTGCAGGCCGAACGCCCGCCAGATCCGTGACACCGACGACTGCGACAGGCCCATCTCCTTCGCCATCGACCGCGTCGACCAGTGTGTTGCGTTCTTCGGTGTCGATTCCAGCGTCTTGGTGACTACCGCGGCGACCTGCTCGTCGGTCACCGTCCTGGGCCCGCCGCTACGTGGCATGTCGCCCAGACCGGCAATCCGGTACTGCACGAACCGGGCCCGCCAGCGGCCCACCGCCTGAGGCGTGGAACCGAGTTGGGCTGCCACGTCCTTGTTCGAGGCACCCTCGGCGCAGGCCAGGACGATCCGGCACCGCAATGCCCATGCCTGCGGCGTGGAACGGCGCCGCACCCACCCCTCCAGTGCGGCCCGCTCCTCATCCGACAACGTCAACTCGGCCTTCGGCCGCCCCGTCCGCGCCATAGACCAAGCCTACACATCTGAACAGAACTCC
>NZ_JBSGZO010000929.1:0-1107 GCF_053611045.1 Streptomyces sp. NPDC054841
GTCGCCGCCCATGGGCCGATGCCGCCTCCGGCACCGGCCCCGCCCGTCACCGGCTCCGTCGTCGGCGCTGCCCGCGCGGGCAGGACGGCGGCTGGAGGCGGTTGGACGGCGGTGTGAACGACAGCGTGGACGGGGCCGTGTGCCCGCGCCCGACGCCCCCGATTCGCCCGTGGAGCGGGCCTGTGGGCCTGCCACGACCACGGCTCGCTTTCCGGCGGCACGGGGTGGGGCAGTGCCCCCGCGGACGTGGGAGCGCTTGCTCATAAGATGATCGATCACGCGTCCGAATTGCCGGAATTGTTACTCACCAAATCGTGATCTTTCTCTAAAGGCGCGCGGGTTTGCTGCCGAAGAGGTGGTGACCCTTCAAGCACGGTTCGCCCCGGCTTTTTCCCCGAGCCGGCCCCGTCCCCCACCTTCCCAGGAGGCCTGGTGTCCGTTCTCCTCGAGCAGCCCGCAAGCCTGGTCGCCTACCGCCCGAACAAGCCGACGGCCATGGTCGTCGTGGCCGACCCGCGCGTCCGCTCCACCGTCACCCGCCACCTGTGGGCGCTCGGGGTGCGTGACGTCATCGAGGCGTCGTCCATCGCGGAGGCCCGTCCCCGCGTCGGCAACCCGCGTGACATCTGCGTTGCCGACGTCCACCTGCCCGACGGTTCCGGGCTGACCCTGCTGTCCGAGACCCGCGCCGCGGGCTGGCCCAACGGCCTGGCCCTCTCCGCGGCCGACGACATCGGCGCGGTCCGCAACGCGCTGGCCGGCGGGGTCAAGGGCTACGTCGTCACCGGTACGCGCACGAACCTCGGCCACCCCACCCGCCCCGGAGCCGCCCCCATCGGCGCCGCGGCCGCCCGGCTGCACCGCCGTCCCCCCGGCGCTCCGAGCCACCCGGGCGGCTACCGCGAGCTCTCCGGCCGCGAGGTGGAGGTGCTCCGGCTCGTCGCCGAGGGCCAGTCGAACAAGGCGATCGGCGTCTCGATGGGCCTGTCCGCGCTGACGGTCAAGAGCCACCTCGCCCGTATCGCACGCAAGCTCGGAACGGGCGACCGGGCCGGAATGGTGGCCGTCGCGCTGCGTACCGGAATCATCCACTGACCGCTTTACACC
>NZ_JBSGZO010000930.1:0-1099 GCF_053611045.1 Streptomyces sp. NPDC054841
GGGCGGGTGGGGTGTCAGTCCCCAGCAGCGCTGCCAGAGCAGCCCCCTGGATGGCCGCATCCGCCTGCGGCAGCTCCTCCAGCACCTCCCACAACCGCGGAAACACCAACTCCTTCTGCTCCACACTCAGCGACTTGAACCCGCTGTGCAGGAAGGCATCACGAGCCCTGCCGATCAGATCACGCACCTGCCTGACCGGTGGGGGGGCGAAGCCGCAGTGGCCGGCAAGATACTCGGCCACCGCACGATGATCCGCCAACGAGCCACCCCGGTCATGCAGATCCTGCAACAGGTAATACACCTGCCGCCGCTGCGCATCCGTCATCTCCACATGGATGTGAGAATCCAGCCCGTGCCGCACCGCCTCCTTCACCAGAGAGAACTGATCCCTCGTCAGCAGGTGGGGGAGTTGCTGCTGGTGGGTGAGCAGAACATTCAACGCCTCATCGGTGGCATCCGAATACTCCTGGCGCAACCGCCGCAGGACAGGAACCAGCTGACGCCACTCCTCCTCACTCAGATCCTCATGCTTCACCGTGTCCAAAGACCCCCGGCCACGAACCACCGCCACCAGACGGCTGAGCTGACCCCGGGAGAGAAGGGCCGGGAGGGTGAGCTTGTCCTTCAGGGCACGGTTCCACTCCCCCAGCGTGGCCGTGGCACGGTCCTGCATGATCTCCCGCAGCGCCGGCACCAGCCGCGCCCGCTGCTCCTCCCCCAGACGCGCCAGCGCCAGCCCACCGGGACCGAAGTCACCCCTCGCCCGCGCGACAAGCCCCTTGAACTGCGACTCCATAGGTTTGGCGGGCAGGCCGAGCTGGGTCGTCACGATTCTGACCCATTCACGGTGGCTCCCCGTGCCGGGCGTGTTCATCAGATCACTGAGCAGCCCCACCGCCCGCTCCTGCATCCCGGCATCCATCGTCACCACCCTGCGCCCGAAGGTCAGCAGCTCCCTCACCTGGACGCCGTCCAGGGCGCCGGCCGGCATCACCAGGCCCCGATCCGCCAGGTGCCCGGGCAGCACCTCCATCGCCCTCACCGCAACCTCCCCCGGACCCAGCCCCTGCCCCTCCAGCTCCTCCAGCACCGCCACCAC
>NZ_JBSGZO010000931.1:0-1094 GCF_053611045.1 Streptomyces sp. NPDC054841
GGCCGGATCAGCGAGCGGGGTCTGGCGCGTGCAGATGCAAGGCGGAGGAGGGAGCCACTGCGGAGCATTGGCGACTGACGACAACGCCGCAGATGTGCGTGCCAGGGCACGCGAGCCCGGCAAGATCCGAACGACAGGCCCTAAGTCACTTCAGCAGCCGGGACATCCGGCGGTCGGCGAGCGGCTTGCCGCCGGTCTGGCAGGTGGGGCAGTACTGCAACGACGAGTCATGGAAGGAGACTTCGCGGATCGTGTCGCCGCACACCGGGCAGGGTTCGCCGGTGCGGCCGTGCACGCGCAGTCCGCTCCTCTTCTCGGCCTTGAGGCGTCCGGCGGCGAGGCCGTGCGAGCGCTCGACGGCCTCCTTGAGAGTCGTGCGCATCGCCTCGTACAGTCCGGTGATCTCGTCCTCGCCGAGCTTCGAGGTGAGCTTGTACGGAGACATCTTCGCGACGTGCAGGATCTCGTCGCTGTAGGCGTTGCCGATTCCGGCGATGAGGCTCTGGTCGCGCAGTGCGCCCTTGATCTGGCGGCGTTCACCGGCGAGGAGCGCGGCGAAGGCGTCCCGGCCGAAGTCGTCGGCGAGCGGGTCGGGGCCGAGGCGGGCGATGCCGGGGACGTCCGCGGGGTCGCGCACGAGATGCACGGCGAGCCTCTTCGTGGTGCCCGCCTCGGTCAGGTCGAAGCCGTCGCCGCCGGTGAGTGCGGCGCGCAGGGCGAGCGGGCCCTTGCCGGGCCGGGGCACGCCGGACGGGAGGACGTCCTTCCACTGGAGCCAGCCGGCGCGGGCGAGGTGGAAGACGAGGTGCAGTCCGGTGGTGGTGGTGATGTCGAGGAACTTCCCGTGCCGGTGCACGGCGGTGACCTCGGCGCCCTCGACGGCGGTGAGCGGCGGGTCGTACGTCTTGAGCACGCTGATCGCCACGGGCAGCAGCTTGGCGATCTCTTTGCCCACCAGGTTCTCGTCGAGGAATTCTCTGAGCGCTTCGACCTCGGGCAGTTCCGGCATGGATCCAGCGTGCCAGCACCGGCGGGTTGCGGCGAGCGTGGGGCTGCCGCCAGACCCCCCGGGCTGGATCTCGGGGCGCAGCCCC
>NZ_JBSGZO010000932.1:0-1091 GCF_053611045.1 Streptomyces sp. NPDC054841
GGTGAGCCGTCGGGGTCTGTGGTTTCTGGTGCGGTTCCTGCTACGGGTGCGGGTCGTTCGGCGTTCCTGTTCACGGGGCAGGGGAGTCAGCGGGCTGGGATGGGGCGGGAGCTGTATGCGTCCTTCCCGGTGTTCGCGGCTGCTTTCGATGAGGTGTGCGCGCACCTCGACCGGCATCTCGACCGCCCGCTGAAGGAGCTGGTGTTCGGGGACGCTTCCGGGCTGTTGGATGAGACCGGTTATACGCAGGTTGCGTTGTTCGCGCTTGAGGTGGCGCTGTTCCGGCTGGTCGAGTCCTGGGGTGTTGCACCGGACTTTGTGATCGGGCATTCGGTTGGTGAGATCGCTGCTGCGCATGTGGCGGGGGTGTTCTCGCTGGAGGATGCTGCGGCTTTGGTGGCGGCGCGTGGCCGGTTGATGCAGGCGTTGCCGGGTGGTGGGGCGATGGCTGCTGTCGAGGCGACGGAGGCGGAGGTTGCCGAGCAACTGGCCGGCCGTGAGGACCGGGTGTCGATCGCGGCGATCAACGGTCCGACGTCCGTCGTCGTGTCCGGTGATGAGGCGGTGGTGGACGAGGCGGTTGCGTTCTGGCAGGAGCAGGGTCGCCGCACGCGCCGTCTGAGGGTCAGTCATGCGTTCCACTCGCCTCACATGGATCCGATGCTGGAGGAGTTCAGGGCCGTCGCCGAGGGCATCAGCTACTCCGTCCCGCGTATTGCGGTGGTGTCGAATGTGACGGGCAGGCTGGCCCAGGGGCTGGAGCTGTGCTCGGCGGATTACTGGGTGCGTCATGTGCGTGGTGCGGTCCGCTTCGCGGACGGCATGGCGTATCTGGACGGCCAGAACGTCACCCGTTATCTGGAGCTGGGTCCGGACGGCGTGCTGTCGGGCATGGGGCAGGGCTGCCTGCCCGAGGAGTCCGAGGCTGTTTTCGCTGCTGTCCTGCGCAAGAACCGTTCCGAGACCGACACGTTCACCACCGCTGTCGGCACCCTCCACGCGCACGGCGCGGACGTGGACTGGGAGGGGGTGTTCGCCGGACGCGGAGCCGGACGCACGGATCTGCCGACGTACGCCTTCCAGCACCAGCA
>NZ_JBSGZO010000933.1:0-1089 GCF_053611045.1 Streptomyces sp. NPDC054841
GCATGGACTCCTTTCTCCGCCTTGCGATCGCACGCACCAGACGCCGCCGGGCCCGCCCTTCGGGCGGACGACGCTACTTTGAAGACACTCCCTAGGCCCGGACAGGGCCCAGTAGGCCGTGCACCGCATGCCGTACACGCCGTAGCAGGCAGAGAAGGGCCTCCCCGCACGGGGAAGGCCCTTCTGCCGTGCTTCAGGCCAGGTGGCCGGTCCTGCGCACCGCGAAGCTCACGAACCCGGCCCCGATCCCCAGGAACGCCATCCCGCCGATCAGATAGGGCGCGGTCCGCACGCTGCCGGTGTCGGCCAGGGCCAGTTCCTCGGAGCCGCTCAGCGTGGCCGGCGCCGAGCCGGAAGCGGAAGCTCCGGACAGCTCCTGGACGGGCTGCGTGGCCGCATCCTCAGCTGTCGCGTTCGCCGAGGGGACGAACCACAGCGCGCAGAGAAGGGTTCCGGCTGCGGTAGCGGTCAGCAGCGGACGGCGAGCGACGGACACGGGATCGATCCCCCTTGTGACATCGGCGAATTGGCCGTGTGCGGTGATGCTGCCGCGATGCTAGTGAAAGCAGCGGGTCGCAGGAAAGTCGGGTGTCCCTGAGGCCTAGTCTCCGTCGTATGACCACTTCTGAGACATCACGCTATGTGCGGCTACACGTCGAATTGGTGCTGGAGGTGGCGGAACCGGAGGCCCTGACCGGCGCCGCCCTCGACCGCATCGAAGCGGACGGCCTCATGCCGGACGAGGAGCGCCTGCACGCCGGATCCGCCGTACGCGAGGACGCCGCCGAGGCCCTCGCGTATCTCGTCGACCCCTTCGACCTGGTCGGCGAGGTCCCGGGCGTGGATCTCGCCCAGGCGTCATGGAGCTGTGAGCAAATCGACTACGACCCCGATGCCGAGGAGTGGATTCTCGACGAGGAAGATGGGGAGATGGACGTCACGAACGCCCGGGCCGTGCAGCCGTCGTGCATCGGGTAGTCGATCAGCCGCACGTGGCGCCGGACCGACACCCGGCGCCGCGCGGTGTCCAGGTACGCCTCGGTGGCCACCGCGTCCTGCTGGTAGCTGATCTGGTCGGCGGTGTACGCG
>NZ_JBSGZO010000934.1:0-1085 GCF_053611045.1 Streptomyces sp. NPDC054841
CCGTGAAGGCGCTCATGCACCGCCACCGCGAACTGTGCGAACGGGCCGTCGACCCACTGGAGATCGCCGCCGGGCTGGAGGCACACGGCGTCACCGACCGCACCGCCGCCCGGTTCCGGCACCGCGATGTCTTCGCGCTCGCCGAGGAGCTGTACGCCCGCGTGCCGCGCGGCGACGCGGGCCCCCGGCCCCCGGCGCGGGACGTGCGCGGCGCGCGCACCGCGCACATCGGACACACGCTGCTGCCGGGCGCCGTCGCCGTCCTCGCCACCCTGGCCCTGCGGCTCACCGACGGCGGGGCACGGCTCGCCGCCGGGGCGGTGGGCGGGATCGGTCTCACCGTCGCGCTGGCGTGGAGCCTGCGGCGCGGACCCCTGCGGGCGCCGGGGCGCACGGTGCCCGCCGCGCGCCTCCTGGTGTGCTGGCTCGCGGCCTACGCGCTGCTCGGCGACGGGCTGCTGGACCAGTTCACCGGCGCCGGGCCCGAGGACACCTGGTCCCTCACGCCCGCCCCGCTGGTGGGCCTCGCCCTCGCCGTCGCCCCCGCCGCCTGGACCGCCCACCTCTTCTCCGTGCAGGCCCGGCGCAGGCTCAGCGGCAGCCGCGGCCTCGAAGAGTTCGCGGCCGGCGCGCGCCCCCTGCTGCTCGCCGTCGTCACGCTGTACGCCGCCGCTCTCACCGGCCTGCTCGTCCTGACCTCCGTGCTGCTCCCGCTGGCACTCGGCCCGGCCGCCGCCCTCGGCTTGCTGCTCTTCCTCTCCCGGCTGCTCACCGTGCACGGCTTCCCCGAGGCCGCGGCCACCGGCCTCGCCGCCGCCTGTGCCGGCGAGGCCCTGGCCCTGGCCGCCGTCCTCGGCGGCCGCCTCCCCGGCTGCGGCTTCCTCGCCCGGCCCGTCGAGGCGACCGTCGACGCCCTGGGCGCCGGTGCCGTACCGGCCCTCGCCTGTGGCGCCGCCGCCCTGGGGCTGCTGGTCCACGCGACCGCCGCCCTCTCCCGGGCCTCGGCCCACACCACCTGGCCCCCCCCCCGGCCCCCCCCCCGGCCCCCCCCCCGGCCCCCCGGGCGCCCCCCCCGGGGGGCCCCC
>NZ_JBSGZO010000935.1:0-1080 GCF_053611045.1 Streptomyces sp. NPDC054841
GTTGCGAGGGCCTCTCATGAGGTTGTGCGCCGCCAGGGACTCGAACCCCGGACCCGCTGATTAAGAGTCAGCTGCTCTAACCAACTGAGCTAGCGGCGCGGGTTGCCGTTCTGCCGCTCTCGGCGGCTGACGACAGAAGTAATACTACCTGGTCCCGGGAGGTGCTCCTGACCACCCTGACCAGGCCCGGCCTGATCCACCGGACAGGCCCTACAGCGCCAGCGACAGCACCACCGGAGCCGCCCTGCGGTTCAGCGTGTCCGCCGCCGCGCGCAGCCGGTGGGCATGCTCGATCGGGAGGGAGAGCGCCAGGCAGCCGACCGCGGAGCCGGCCGTCAGCGGGACCGCCGCGCAGACCGTCCCCACCGCGTACTCCTGGAGATCCAGCACGGGGACCGTGGGCGGCTGGGCGTCCAGCTTCGAGAAGAGGATCTTCTCGTTCGTGATCGTCCGGGACGTGAGCCGGGCGATCTTGTGGCGCGACAGATGGTCGCGGCGGCCGTTCTGGTCGAGCTGGGTGAGCAGGCACTTGCCCACCGCGCTGGCGTGCGCCGCGGAGCGGAAGTCGACCCACTCGTTGACCCTGGGTGTGCGCGGGCCGTCGGCGAACTGCGTGATCTTGACCTCGCCGTCGATGTACCGGCTGATGTAGACCGCCGCGCCCACCGAGTCGCGCAGCTCGGTGAGGGTCTCCTGCAGCTTGCGCTCCAGGGCCTCGCGCCGGGTGGCGCCGGAGCCCAGCAGGACGAGGGAGTCCCCGATCACATACGCGCCGTCGCCGACCTGCTCCACGTAGCCCTCGCGGCGCAGCATCAGCAGCATCGATGCCAGATGACCGGTGGGCAGTCCGGTCTCGCGGGCGATCTGGGCATCGGTCACACCGCCACCATGCTTGGAGATCGTCTCCAGTACGCGCAGGGCGTATTGCACCGAGTGGAACGGTGCGGTCGGCTCGGGCATCAGCGCCACGGTTTCCCCCTACCAGGTTGTGACCGCAAGCTTCCGTACCACGATAGCTGCCAAGAACCATAAACGGTGTGGCTGTTGGCGAGAATTGTCGTGCGCCCCAGTGCCATATCT
>NZ_JBSGZO010000936.1:0-1071 GCF_053611045.1 Streptomyces sp. NPDC054841
GACGCATCGCAAGGCGGAGGAGGGAGTCATGGCGGAGCCATGGCGACCGACGACAATGCGGCGAGGTGCGGTGCCAGGGCACGCGAGCCCGACAAGATCGCCCGGACAGGGCCTACGTGCGGTTGTGGAGGCGCGTCGCCACCCATGCGCCGAGCAGCGCGACCGCCGCCATGGGAAGGAACACCGCGGCGAAGGCGGCCGGGTGGGACGCGGTCGCGGCGGCCGCGGTACGGGCGCCGGCCGCCCCGCCGCCGAGGGCTGCGAAGGCCGCGCCGCCCGCGGCCAGGAGCAGGACGTTCGACAGGCCGTCGGAGATCTGGAGGGCGGCGGAGTTGGTGCCCGCCTCCTGGGGGGCCGACAGCTTCAGCAGCAGGACGCTCGTCGACGAGATGACCAAGCCCATGCCGAAGCAGCCCCAGCCCCACGCGACGCCGACGATCCACACCGGAACGGATGCGATCAGCACGCTGGGCGCGGCCGCTATCGCCGCCGCGACGAGCACCATGCCGGTCACCACCAGCCGCTCCCGGTACGGCTCCAGCCGCGGCCTGGACTGGACGAACGACCCCAGCGCCCAAGTCGCCCCGCCCACCGCGAGCGACAGCCCGGCGAGCGTCGGCGACAACCCTCGCTGGGCTACCAGCATCAACGGTACGAACGACTCGGCCGCGATGAACGACCCGGCCGCCACGCCCCGCAGGAGCACCACCGACGGCAGCCCGCGCGCGGCGCGGTACGTGCCGCGCGGCAGCAGTCCCAGTGCCGCGGGTACCAGGAGCGCGGTGCCCAGGGCCCCGGGGACGAGCGACAGCCACCGCAGGTCCTGGGCCGCGTACTGCAGCAGCCCGGCGCCCAGCGAGATCCCGAGGGCGAGCCGGATCCGCCGCGCGTCGAACGGCGCCGGGGGCGCCGTCGGGTCGACGGGCCCGGACGCCCGCCGCCGTATCGCGGGCAGCGCGAGCGCGAGCGGGACGACGACCAGGACCGGGATGCCGATGAACACCCACCGCCAGCCGAGCTGTTCGGTGACCGTTCCGGACGCGAGCGGCCCCACCACGGACGGGATCACCC
>NZ_JBSGZO010000937.1:0-1063 GCF_053611045.1 Streptomyces sp. NPDC054841
CGCCCTGCGACTCCGTCTCCTGCGTTGTCGTCAGTCGGCATGGCTCCGCCATGACTCTCCCCCTGCCTTCGGCGGGGGGACCCCCATCCTCCGCCTTGGATCCGAAGCCCCATGACGCCGCTCACTGATCCAGCCCGACCCACCGGACAGGCCCTAGACCCCGACACTCCTCGGAGCGGCGCCTACTCGCGTACGCCGATGAGATGTGCGTACGTCACCACATTGCCCTGGTAGCCGGTCCTGTCGTCGAAGCTGCCGCCGCAGGTGATCACGCGCAGCTCGGCCCGGTCCGCGGCCCCGTAGACCTTACGGTCCGGGAAGTCCTCGTTCTCGTACACCTCGACGGCGTCGACCGTGAACACCGCGGTGCGGCCGTCCTCGCGGAGGACCTCGATGCGGTGGCCCTTCTTCAGCGTGCCCAGGCTGTAGAAAACGGCGGGGCCGCGCGCGTTGTCGACATGGCCGACGACGATGGCGGTGCCTCTGCCGCCCGGGGACGTGCCGTTCTTGTACCAGCCCGTCAGGTTGCTGTTCCCCGCGGGCGGGGCGTCGAGGCTGTTGTCCCGGGAGAGCCCGAGCCGCATCACCGGGGCGTCCACGCCGATCCTCGGGATACGGAACCGGACCGGTTCGGAGGGCGGCAGCGGATCGGCGGCGGCGTCCGTGTGCTGTCCGGCCGCGAATGCCTCGGCGACGGAGGGGACGGGCGGGGTGATGTGTTTCGCGCCGTTCTGGACCAGCCATACGCCGACGCAGACGGCGATGACTATCAGCCAGCCCTTGGTCTTCATGAGCTCCTCCGGGTGCCGGGTGCCGGGATCCGGGATCCGGGATCCGGGATCCGGGATATGGCTCTCCGCCCCCGTCAGCCGGACGAAGCATGACGGGGGCGGAGACGGCGGTACGAGCGACGGTGGAGGCTGAGCGAATGCCGCTCCCCGTCAACTGCCCTGCGCGCCGCTCGCCCGGCGACGCAGGAGCCAGGTCCCGCCGACGGCGGCTGCGGCCAGGACGGCCGCTCCCGCCGCGATCTGGGTGGTGTCGGGGCCGACGCTGCCGCCGA
>NZ_JBSGZO010000938.1:0-1063 GCF_053611045.1 Streptomyces sp. NPDC054841
GGCGTGGAAGGGCGACGGGCGTCGGCGCCGTCAGACGAGACGGGCGGCGCCGCCCCACTCGATCCATTCGTCGGTCTGCTGGACGGGGGCGAGGTCGGTGTCCGGTCGCCAGATCGACACCTCCACCAGGCCCGGCTCCAGGATCTCCAAGCCCGCGAAGTACTCGGTCACTTCGTGTTCCTCACGCACCCGGCCCCAGTTGCCGCCCGTGGCCTCCGCCATGAAGTCGGTGACGAACCGGCGGATCTCGGGCCGGTCGCTGACGAGCTGACAGACCACCAGGAAACTGCCCGGCACGAGGCGCTCGGCCACTCGCCGGATCAGTCCCGCGGGGTCGGACTCGTCCGGGATGCAGTGCAGCACCGACACGAACAGCGCCGCGACCGGCCGGCTGAAGTCGATCAGCCGCGTCGTCTCCTCATGGCCGAAGATGCCTTCGGTGTCCCGCATGTCGGCCTGGATGACCGCGGTGCGTTCGTTCTCCTCCAGCAGCGCGCGGCCGTGCGCCAGCACGATCGGGTCGTTGTCGACGTAGACCACGCGTGAGGCCGGGTCGACGGCCTGGGCGACCTGGTGGACGTTGTCCTGGGTCGGGAGCCCGGAGCCGTGGTCGATGAACTGCCGCACTCCGTGCTCGGCAGCCAGCGTCCGGACCACACGCTGCAGGAACCGGCGGTTGTTGACGGCCAGCGTCCTGGTGCTGGGAACCTGCTTGAGGAGTTCCTCGCAAGCGTCGCGGTCGGACTGGTAGTTGTCGTCGCCCCCCAGGAAGTAGTCGTACATGCGCGCCACGCTCGGCACTTTGGTGTCGATGGCGTCCGGGCGCCACGACTCGCGCTGCATCCAGTCCTCATTCACGTCTGTGGGAATCGGATCCTGCAAGACGCACATGCTAGGGAGAGCCGGGGAGGCGGTACAGGTCGTTCACCCGGCAAGGAATTCGGAAGGGACCTCGTTCAGCCACACTCCCGCATTCCGGCATACGCGGCACCGCAAGCCCCGGGGCGCCCCGGGGGCACGCGAATGCCCCCGGGCGACCCCGGGGGCTTCGGTGCAGCGAGCC
>NZ_JBSGZO010000940.1:0-1058 GCF_053611045.1 Streptomyces sp. NPDC054841
CTCCCCACCATGGTGGGGAGAGCGGCCTTTTCGCTCTGTCCGGTGCGGCTCCCTCGTATGGCGGGTGCGGAACCCCATCGCGTGACACGCCCGGTGATCAAGTCCTCACCAGCGGAAACACTCCGAAGCGTGAACCAGGCACCCATTGCCCCCAGCACGTCAAGCACTCGTTCGGTTGCGTTCGGTATCCGCCCCTCGCACGGTGATTCCAAGATCCGTCGATCACCGAAAGGGATTCTCATGCGTGCTCTGGCATCGCGACCCATCACTACGACCGCCCTCTCCCTCGCCCTCCTTCTGGGGGCCGCGGGCCCCGCGATGGCGGTTCAGGAGGAGGCTCCGCGGGCCGTCGCCGCCGAGGACACGGCCGACGCTCCGGTCCCCGGCGCCGAGACGGTCCTCGCGCAGGTCACAGTGCTGGACAAGTTCGGTGGTGTGGTGGTCCCCGTCACCGATCTGCTCAAGGCTGTTCTGGCCGCCGACAACGGCCGGCTCGCCGCCGCGGACGCGACGAAGCACGCCGACGCCATCAAGGCGGCCATCGCCGAGGCCAGGGCCGCGGCCGCAGACCCCGCGACGGCGCCGTCGGTGCCGTCGACGCAGACCCCGCAGACTCCGGCTGCTCCGAAGCCGCAGGCTCCGCAGCAGCCCGAGGTGAGTGTGCTCGCCGCCATGGCCCGGGCGGACGTGGTGGAGGAAGCGCTGACGGCGCTGCAGGAGCGGGCGGACGCGCTCATCACGGCCGCCACCTCGGGTGATGCCGCGGCGGTTGCCGAGGCGCAGACCGCGGTCGTGGAGGCTGTCGTCAATTTCATCGCGGCCACGCTGGTCGGCGAAGGCCTCCCGGAGGCGAACCTCGACGGCCTGCCGGCCCTCCCTGAGCCGACGCCTTCCCAGGAGAACGCGCAGTCCGTGGCCCCGGCGCTCCCCGAGAGCTGAGCCGGGCTCACCGCAGCGTCACTGCTCGAAGGTCGTGCCGGCCCCTTCCCCGGGGCCGGGCCGATCTTTTTGGCGTGCTTGCGCAGCTGGTGCGAATATCCGCGCGGGCCGCTTCATTC
>NZ_JBSGZO010000941.1:0-1018 GCF_053611045.1 Streptomyces sp. NPDC054841
CCCTTGCCGCTCGCCAACGGCCATTCGCGGTGGAGGCTGCCCAGCGGGATGCGCTTCTGGAAGATCGGCGTTCCGAAGATGGAGAGCTGGAGCTGGAGGTTTCCGCTCAGGTCGAAGCCGCCGTGGACGGCCCAGGAGCCGGTCACGCTCGCGGTTCCGTCCGTCGACGCGGTGGCGGTGACCTCGCCCTCGCCGCGGACGTAGGGGGCGAAGTCGGCGGCGAGGCCGACCATGCCGTACAGACCGACGGACGCCTCGGCGCCCATGGCGGCCTTCGCGCGGCCCGCGGCGGTGACGGTCGCCGTCACCGGGGTGCCCTTCACCTCCGAGGTGGAGACCGGCGTCCAGCCCTTGAAGGGCGCGTAGCTGCCGCCGACGCGGAAGTCTCCCTTGACGCTCTGCTGGACGTCGAGGGTGATGCGGCCGTCGGCCTCGATCTGGAGGTAGCAGGTCAGGTCGAGGTTGACGACGACGGGCACCGGGCCGACCTGGATCACCGGGTCGGCGTGGAGCTTGGCGAAGGGGAGGCGCTGGGTGGCCTTCGCGGACGCGCGGCCCTTGAGCGCCCACTGGGCACTCCAGTCGCCGGTCATGCCGAGGAACGCGCCGTCGGGGCCGGGCTTGCCCGCCTGGCCGTTGGCGCTGCCGTCGTAGGAGAACTCCACCTGCGGTGCCAGCTGGACGTAGCCGGAAACGGATGCGGCGGCGGACACGGGTGCGTCCTCGGGGGTGGCCAGGGCCGCGCCGACGTCGAGGCGCAGGCTGCCGAGGGGGAGCTTCGCCCCGCTGGGGCCGAACGTGACGCCTCCGGTCTTGGCCCAGGAGAGCTTGACGCCCTTCACCAGGGGCTCGACGTCGAAGGTCGACGGGTCGACGGGGACTTCGCCTTCGGCCTTGTCGTCCGCGAGGAGCGCGCTGAGCGTGGCGGGCTTGGTGGAGACCTCGGTGCCCTTGTCCGTACTGCCGACGACCTCGGTGACCTCGGCCAGCAGACCGTCGGGCGCGCCCGGTGCGGGCG
>NZ_JBSGZO010000942.1:0-1012 GCF_053611045.1 Streptomyces sp. NPDC054841
TTCCATGTCACTTGACCCGCAGGGCTTCCAGCATCGCCACCAGCGCGTCCTGGGTGTTGTCCAGATCGCGGGGGTCCGTCGACGAGGCCAGCCACAGCGCCGCCTCGTTCATCGCGCCCGACAGCAGATGGGTGATCGGCTCGACCGGTTGCGCGGCGATCGTCCCCTCACCGATCAGATCCCCGAGCACCTGCGCCAGGTGCCGCCCGGAGGTCGTCTCGTTCATGTCCCGCCACTCGCTCCACCCGAGGACCGCGGGACCGTCGACGAGCATGATGCGCTGGATCGCCGGATCGGTGGACACGGTGAGGAACGCCTGGCATCCGGAGACGAGCTGGTCCCAGGTGTCCTCCCGGGCGTCCGCCGTCTCGGCGATCCGCTCGGCCACCTCCTGCTGCACCTGCTCCAGCACGGCCCGGAACAGCTCGGCCTTGCTGGAGAAGTGGTGGTACAGCGCGCCCTTGGTGACACCCGCCGCACGTACGATCTCCGACAGCCCCACGGCTCCGTACCCCAGCGTGGAGAACAACCGCCTGCTCTCCCGCACCAGTGCCTGCCGAGTCTGCTCCCGCTGCTGTGCCCGAATCCCTTGAGTCATCCTCTCCCCCAGTCCTTCACGTACTGAAGGTACGTGAGCTTCCCCCCGGATGGCGATCCACCCCCCGGACCCGCCCCCGACCCGAACGACGACTTCCAGCCGATTCGGACCGGGGGAGGGGCGTGGGCGGGGCGGACGCGGCGCGGGGGGTGGAGAGGAAGTGTCGACGCGGAGGCCGCCTTCGCCATCACGTTTCCCACTGTTGTGGTTCCGGCCGGCCGATCTCGTGGTCTGTATTGCGGTGCTCCACGATTGCGCTGGTCACGAGCGTCACATGAGGGTGGATCTCGACGGCCTACCGCGGGGCCTTCGGCGAGGACGCCGGGCTCCGGGCCGAGATGTTCAACCTGCTGCACCCCAGAATCCGATTCGCACCCCTGAGATCTATCCGGGGCCGCTGCCGCGGCCCTGTAC